>JAZNTC010000021.1:0-14329 GCA_045591605.1 Acutalibacteraceae bacterium
CAAACGGGAAATCCCGGTATGGCCACGGGCGGCAGCGGCGATGTGCTGGCAGGTATGATCGGTGCGCTGTTGGCACAGGGCTTTGACACGTGGGCGGCGGCGATGTGTGCCGTGTATCTGCACGGCGCGGCAGGCGATCGCGCGGCAGCGCGCTTGTCGCAACACGCCATGCTCCCACGGGACATCATCCACGAGATCGGCGGATTGTTTTTAGATCTTGAGAAACAGGTGTTGTCCCATGATCCGCACTCCCCGTCCCCTGCATCGACTGAAACCGCTTCTTCTGCTGTTGCCACTATGCCTCATACTGGGGTGTAACCGCACCGCCGCCACAGGACACCTGCCCATTGCGGTGGGGTTTTCCTGTGAAGCGGAAGGCACGCTGAAAGGCGATCCCATCGCCGGGACGATCGAGCGCAGCGGCGCAGGGCTTTTGCGCATGGCGCTCACACAACCCGACGATCTGAACGGACTCGTCATGACGTGGGACGGGCAAGCCGTCACGCTGGAAATGCTGGGGTTGCAATGGTCGCTCGATCCCGAAAAAGTGCCGCGTGCCGCGTTGGGCAAACGGGTACTGCAATCGTTGGATGCGGTGGTATACAGCACCACCGATGGGGTACTGACCGAGGACGGACGGCTGAAAACGGTGGGCAATGCCGAAGCCGGTGTGCCCTACACCCTGTATTCCGATCCCGAAACGGGTGCGTTGCTGTCGCTTGAAATTCCGTCGGAAGAATTGTATCTTGTGTTTTCAAACTTCAAAACAAACGAATAACAAAAAACTCCGAAGTCATTCGACTTCGGAGTTTTTACATGTTCGTTCAGGACACCGAACGCTCCACGGGGCGTTCTTCGGTCGTTGCCAGATGCGGCTGGCTGCCTTCGGTCACACCTTCGGATTTCAGCACGTTGATGAAGGTCTTGAAGAAGATCTTGATGTCCGCCAAAAGGCACATACTGGTGGCATACTCGCCATCCAACTTCGCTTTCAAACCGGTACACACGTCGTCACGACCGCTCACCTGCGCCAGACCTGTCAAACCCGGACGCACAATGCCGGCACCGTTCTTACGGCGAAGATCCAACAGTTCGGTTTCATTCAGCACCACCGGACGAGGACCGACAAAACTCATATCCCCCTTCAGGATGTTGAAAAGCTGTGGCAGTTCATCCAAACTGGTTTTGCGAAGCAGACCGCCCACACGAGAGATGTACGCTTCGGGGTTGTTCAAAAGATAGGTGGGCATATTCGCCGGAGCATTGGTGCTCATCGTGCGGAATTTGTAAACGTTGAAGGGTTTGCCTGCACGACCCATACGCTTTTGCACAAAAAGCGGAGAACCGTGGGTATCCACAGCCGCCACCACGGCGATCACCGTGAGGACAGGCAGAAGAAGAATCAACATCACCAAGGAAACAACGATATCGAGAGCACGCTTGCAAAACAGATATTCTTTGGTCGGTCGTTTGGCCGGCACATAGTAATCGTTCAACACGAGTACTTTTTGCATCGCAATTCCTCCTTTTCTCTGTTTTGATGTTGTTCCGTAATGGTACATTCGGAAGTGGGCGAAGGCATACTCTTCCCTTGCCCTATTGCATTATACTATGGAAGATGTGAAAAAACAAGTTACAAAATTGTAACCTTTTTCGCTTCTACCTCCACCATAACTTATCACAAAAGTAACCAACACTTTTTGTGCAACATTTACAACAAAGTTGGCATTTTTTTGCTTTTTCACGCGATTGGACGTTCTTTTTTTCGTTTTTTCTTTCATATTATCACAAAATTTGTTGCAAAAAAACGGGGCTTGAATGGTGTCATTCAAGTCCCGTTTTGACTTTTATTTTCCCGTTAAAAGCGACAGCGTTTCCGCGCGCGTGCGCACGTCCGAGCGCATGGTACCGCGCAATGCTGACGTCTGTGTCACCGCACCGGCGGCACGTATGCCGCGCATGGTCATGCACAGGTGCTCCGCTTCAATGATGACCGCCACACCGTGAGGTTGCAGTTCTTTGTCCAAGAAATCGGCGATCTGTTCGGTCAGACGTTCTTGCAACTGCGGACGGCGTGCATAGCAGTTCACCACACGCGCCAACTTCGAAAGCCCCAACACGCGCCCATCACGCGGAATATACGCGATGTGCGCCACCCCTGTGAACGGCAACAAATGATGCTCGCACATGGAATAGAGCGGAATATCGCGCACGGTGACCAACTCTTCGTTGTGTCCCTCATGAAAGATCTTCAAATGCTTGGTGGGATCTTCGCTCAATCCGGCAAAGATCTCTTCATACATATTTGCCACACGGCGCGGTGTTTCCACCAACCCTTCGCGGTCGGGATCCTCACCGATGGCGGCAAGCAATTCGCGCACCGCCGCTTCAATACGTGCCTTATCCATACTTATACCTCCCCGCTGATCGCATCGTGAACACCCACCACGTCGCCGTCTTGCATGAACACGCGCGGCACACGTTTGCCGATCGAGCACAACAGTTCATACGAAATCGTGTCGATTTTGCTTGCCAGTTCTTCCACAGGCAAGCCTGCGCCAAACACCGTCACGGGGGTGCCGGCTTTCACCCCGTCGATACCGCTCACGTCCAACACGGTCTGATCCATGCATACGCGCCCAACCACCGCGGCACGGCGACCGTTCACCAGCATCGAAGCGCGGTTGGAAAACAGGCGCGAATACCCATCGGCATACCCGATCGGCACGGTGGCAAGCGTCATCGGGCGATCGGCCGTGAAGGTGCGCCCGTAACTCACCGTTTCCCCTGCCGCAACCGTTTTCACCTGCGA
Source organism: Acutalibacteraceae bacterium (assembly GCA_045591605.1). Lineage (GTDB taxonomy): Bacteria > Bacillota > Clostridia > Oscillospirales > Acutalibacteraceae > SIG588. The sequence continues at coordinate 2,813 of JAZNTC010000021.1, forward strand.
CACCACCGTTTTCAAAGTGAGTGTCGGATGCAGATGAGGGTTGGTACTGCCGTCCGGCATACATCCGTACAGGATGATACCGGGACGCACCATATCCATGTGATATTGCGGATACCGCAAGGTGGCGGCACTGTTACAACAATGCTTCAACGCAAAGTGCACCCCTGCCTTTTCGGCGGCGGCAATGTGCGCCGCAAACGCCGCATACTGTGCGTGCACAAACGCTTTGTCCTCGGTGTCGGCGGTGGCAAAGTGGGTGAAAATGCCTTCCGCTGTCAGGTGCGGCAGGCGCGCCGCCGCCAGAATGTCCGCATCCTCACGCAGCCCCACACGTCCCATGCCGGTGTCCACCTTCAAATGCACCGTGAGTTGCACCCCTTCGGCTGCCGCACGGTTCGAAAGGGCACGTGCGTGCTCCACACTCACCACCGCCGTGGTGATGTGTTGCTCCGCCAAGGTGGCAACCGTTTCGGGCGGCGTGTACGAAAGGATCAATATGCGTTGCGACAGTCCCATCTGCCGCAGTTGCAACGCCTCTTTCAAATTGGAAACGGCAAACCATTGCACGCCCAGCGCATCGTACAACCGTGCCATGTGTTGCGCGCAATGCCCGTAGGCATCCGCTTTCACCACCGCACAAAGCGTGCAATTCTCCGCCAGTTGTCCACGAATATATTCATAATTGTTTCGCACCGCCAAAAGATCGATTTCAGCCCAGGTGCGCCGAAAAAATGGTTGCATTGCGGTTTCCCCTTTTTATTACAGTTTCAAAAATTGACGCAGCGCATCCACGCGGTCGGTGTGTTCCCACCGCACGTCCACGTCCTCACGGCCGATATGACCGTAGGCCGCCAGCGCGCGGTACTGCGGACGGCGCAGATCCAGATTGTCGATGATCGCCGCCGGGCGGAAATCAAACACCGCTTCCACCGCTTCGGCAATGCGGTCGTCCGCCATCACGCCCGTGCCCTTGGTGTCCACGCGCACCGAAACGGGACGTGCCACACCGATGGCGTATGCCACCTGCACTTCGCAACGGGTGGCAAGTCCTGCCGCCACCACGTTCTTGGCCGCATAGCGTGCCATGTAGGTTGCGGAACGGTCCACCTTTGTCGGGTCTTTCCCCGAAAACGCGCCTCCGCCGTGAGGAGCATAACCGCCGTAGGTGTCCACAATGATCTTGCGACCGGTCAAACCGCTGTCGCCGTGCGGACCACCCACCACGAAACGACCCGTGGGGTTCACAAAGATCTTGGTGTCCACATCCATCAATTCGGCAGGGATGATCGGCCGGATCACCTGCTCGATCAAATCGGCGCGGATCTGTTCCAGCGTCACGTCCTCGCTGTGTTGGGTGGACACGACCACCGTTTCCACACGCACGGGGGTGAGCCCGTCATATTCCACCGTCACCTGCGTTTTACCGTCGGGACGCAAGTAGGGCAAGGTGTTGTTTTTGCGCACTTCGGCCAAACGATATGCCAACTTGTGCGCCAGCGAAATGGGCAACGGCATCAATTCCGCCGTTTCGTTGCAGGCAAAACCAAACATCAACCCTTGGTCGCCGGCACCGATGAGATCATATTCCTCATGCTCCTCGTTTTCGCGGCTTTCCAAGGCGGCGTTCACGCCCATCGCGATGTCGGGCGATTGCTCATCCAGCACCGACAGCACCGCACAGGTCGCACCGTCGAACCCTTGGGATGCATCGTTATATCCAATTTCACGCACCACCTCACGGGCGATGGAAGGAATATCCACCGTGGCGGTTGTGGTAATTTCGCCCATCACCAGCACCATGCCCGTTGTGGCCACCGTTTCACACGCCACGTGTGCCATGGGGTCACGTTCCAAAATGGCATCCAACACCGCATCCGAAATTTGATCGCACACTTTGTCGGGATGCCCTTCGGTCACCGATTCGGACGTAAAAAACGTTCTGCTCATAATATGTTGTCCCTCCGCTTTAAAATTCGTCAAAAAACCGTTCGGCCGAAAGACCGAACGGTTTTGAAACGCTCATCTTTCGGTGTTACCCGCAGGAATTGGCACCTTACCGTATGGCAGGTTGTCGGACATCACAGGGCCTGTTCCCTCCGTCACTCTTGATAAGTCGGTATTCGTTTTTTATTGACATTGCTCTAACAGTATACGCATTTCAACACGGTTTGTCAACCCCGAAATTGTAAACGTTCTGTATCACGCCGCAAGAAACAATTTCCTTTCGCTTTGTTTTGGGGAATTCGCGCATCTTCTCCACGGCGTATTGTGAAATCAACCGCGCATCGGTGGAGTCCACCTTGCCGTCGCCCTTCACGTCGGCGGCAGTGGTATCCAACGCATCCGCTTGCATCTTGCCCACCGCATACTGCAACACCACACGTGCACACGATCGACAAGAATCGCTTTGCACACCGTTTCATACCTATTTCTCTCTTTTACACAACTTTGTATGGGACGAGTATACCACACCCATCTCTTGCGTGCAAGGGGTGTGAGAATTTTTCGCAACCGCGACAAAAGGTTGCGATTGCAAACAAAAAGGCATCATTCAAAAATGAATGATGCCTTTTGGCACAACTTACAGCTGGGGCCCTGCCGCCACGAGCGCTTTGCCCGCATCGTTGCCGGTGTATTTCACGAAATTCTTCACGAAACGCGCCGCCAGATCCTGCGCCTTGGTATCCCACGCGGTCGCATCGCCGTAGGTGTCACGCGGATCAAGGATGCCGCTGTCCACACCCGGCAGTGCGGTGGGCACTTCCAGATTGAAGTAGGGGATCTTCTTGGTTTCGGCTTTCAGAATAGAGCCGTCGAGAATCGCATCAATGATGCCACGGGTATCCTTAATGGAGATACGCTTGCCGGTGCCGTTCCAACCGGTGTTGACAAGGTACGCTTTCGCGCCGCTCTTTTCCATCTTCTTCACGAGTTCTTCCGCATACTTGGTGGGATGCAACTCAAGGAATGCCTGACCAAAGCACGCCGAGAAGGTCGGGGTGGGTTCGGTGATGCCGCGCTCCGTACCTGCCAATTTGGAGGTGAAGCCGGAGAGGAAGTAGTACTGCGCCTGTTCGGGGGTGAGGATGGACACGGGCGGCAACACGCCGAATGCATCCGCCGACAGGAAGATCACGTTTTGTGCATCGGGCGCCGCCGACACGGGACGCACGATCTTTTCAATGTGGTCGATCGGATAGGACACACGGGTGTTTTCGGTGACCGAACCGTCGTCGAAATCACACACACCGTTGTCATCCACCGTCACGTTTTCAAGCAACGCGTTGCGACGAATCGCGGCATAGATGTCCGGCTCGGACTCTTTGTCGAGGTTGATAACCTTCGCATAGCAACCGCCTTCGAAGTTGAACACGCCGTTGTCGTCCCAGCCGTGCTCGTCGTCACCGATGAGCAAACGTTTGGGATCGGTGGACAGGGTGGTCTTACCCGTGCCGGACAGACCGAAGAACAGCGCGGTGTTCTTGCCTTCCATATCGGTATTGGCGGAGCAGTGCATCGACGCCATACCGTTGAGCGGCAGGTAATAGTTCATCATCGAGAACATACCCTTCTTCATTTCGCCGCCGTACCAGGTGTTCAAGATCACCTGCTCTTTGGAAGTCAGGTTGAAGAGCACCGCCGTCTCGGAGTTGAGACCGAGTTCTTTGTAGTTCTCCACCTTCGCCTTGGAAGCGTTGTACACCACGAAATCGGGCTCGAAGTTTTCGAGTTCTTCCGCCGTGGGGGCGATGAACATATTCTTCACAAAGTGCGCCTGCCACGCCACTTCCATCACGAAGCGGATCGCCATACGGGAATCCTTGTTGGTGCCGCAGAACAGATCCATCACATACAGCTTCTTGTTGGAGAGTTGTTTCATCGCGAGATCTTTGCACACGTTCCACGCTTCCACGGAAACCGGCTTGTTGTCGTTCTTGGACTCATCCGAAGTCCACCACACGGTGTCCTTGGAGGTGTCATCCATCACGATGAACTTATCTTTGGGCGAACGGCCGGTGTAGATACCGGTCATCACGTTGACAGCACCCAGTTCAGTCAACTGACCTTTTTCGAAACCTTCCAACGAGGGATCGGTTTCTGCCACGAACAGTTCTTCAAACGAAGGGTTGTGGATGATTTCGGTTGCGCCCTGAATACCGTATTTGCTCAAATCCACCTGTTTCATATTGTTTCATTCCTTTTCTGAATAATTTTTTCGGCGGGGAAAACACGGCTTTCTTTTCCAAAGCGAGCCACAATCCCCCATTGTCTGTTATTATACTACACCGTACAGCGGATTTCAATACCAAAAGTTCAAAAATAATAGTTTTTTAACAATCTGCCGCACCAAAAAAAGCCTCTGCCGCAGCAAAGGCTTTTACACATTTTATTCCTGTTTGTTTGTCAAAGCAGCAATCCATAGATTCCTTTTACAACACAATCGTTTCACCCGACGGTACACGCTTCAACTGTCCATCCACACATCCTGTACGGTGGAGGGTTATGCACTCTGGTGTGATCGGCAGAAAACCGCAACGATTCATACGCTTTCACGTAATCGTAGATCTCGCCGTTGGTGGCATGCCTCACGTTGTCGTGTCCGCCGAGTGCCTCGCATATGGCATCCGGCAGTTCCCAACGCCCCTCAAATTCACAACCGTGTCCCCACATGGTGAAAAACCGCAGTGTGCGGCGGACGCGCTCCTTATACAAAATAAATATATTACACTTTCACCCGTTCGGCAATAAAAAACAGCCATTTCGGGGCACTCATTTAGGGAGTGTTCGCCTAAAATAAGGATTTTTTGCGGTATAATGCGTCAAACCGCCGCGGTACGCGTCAGCGTTACCGTGGCGGTTTTCCTTTTCTACCATCAAAAAATCTCTTGTTTTAGGGGCTTCGCCGTTTTGTAACCAAACGATTTGTTCTGTCCTCGCAGTTGACAAACCGCCGTAATACGCTATGTCTTACAAGGCTTGGCAACAAGGAGGCAGGACAAATCGTGGCGAAAAACCGATTCCTCCCTAAGCGAGCGCCCCGTTCTCCGCTGTTTTTTCTATGTATTATTTCTCGCTGAAGATGACCGTGAGGTCGGGGTGCAGCTGCAAAATTGAAGCAGGCACCTGCGGCGTGATCGGGCCGAACAAGGATTTTTCTAAGATCGCCTTCTTGCTCTGCCCGTTCGCAATGAGCAACACCTTTTTCGCCTGCATGATGGACATCATACCCATCGTGATGGCAGAGGTCGGGACGTCCTCTTTCTTTGCAAAGAAGCGCGCATTCGCCTCGATGGTGGAGGGATCGAGTTCCACCTCGTGGGTGGCGGCGGTGAAGCAATCGTCCGGCTCGTTGAAACCGATGTGTCCGTCCAACCCGATGCCGAGCAGTTGCAAATCGATGCCGCCGAGCGATGCGATCAATTGGTCATAGCGTGCGCCTTCCGCCGCGAGATCCGCCGCACAGCCGTTGGGCACGTGGGTTTTCTTGGGATCGATGTTCACTTTGCAGAACAGGTTGTGATCCATGAAATAGCGATAGCTCTGATCGTTCGCGCCGTCTAACCCTACGTATTCATCCAAGTTCACCGACGTGACCGCGGAAAAATCCACATCCCCTGCATCGCAACGCGCCGCGAGTTCGGCATAGGTGCCCAGCGGCGACGAACCGGTTGCCAAGCCGAGCACACAATTCGGCTTGTTCACCACCACGGCGGCAATCAGATTGGCCGCCTTACGGCTGAGTTCTTCATACGTTTCCACAGTGATAAATTTCATCAAAAAATGCCTCTCTTTCTTTACAAAGTCAGTTTATCGTCTTTTTACGACGTTATCAACGGTTTTAACTATACTTTCCTCAGGGAACACACCGCGCAGAGCGGTGAGTGGGTAAACGCTGGTGTTTTTGCCGATCACCGTGCCGGGATTCAGCACGCAACCGCACCCCACGTCCGCGCCGTCCGCCAAAATGCCGCCGATCTTGCGCAACCCCGTTTCGTAATCCACGTCGCCGTGGATCACCACGGGGCGCCCGTCGGATTTCAAGTTGGAGCAAATCGACCCTGCGCCCATGTGCGCGCGGTTGCCCAGCACCGAATCGCCGACGTAGTTATAATGCGGCACCTGCACGTGTTCCAGCAATACACAGTTTTTGAGTTCGCTGGAATTGCCGATCACGCAATCTTCGCCCGTGATGACATTGCCGCGCAAAAATGCGCCGGGACGAATTTCGGTGCCCGACCCGATCACGGCAGGCGGTTCAATGGTGGCGGTGGGATAGATCTTGACGTTTTCCCCCACCAGCACGCCGTCGGCGATCAGCGTGTAGCCTTCAATGCCGTTTTCGATCAATTCTTTGATATGGTCTTTGATACGCGGCAACATCTCCCACGGATATTCCGCCGCATCAAACAGCGCGGTGAGATACGGCGTTTTACAATCAAACAACTCCGCGGTCTTGACCTTCTTACTCAACGCCGTGCCCCCCTTTTAAGATCACGTCCACGATACTGTCCGCATATTCCATGCACAGCGCTTCGCTTTCGCTTTCGATCATCACACGGATGACCGGCTCGGTGCCGCTTTGGCGCAACAACGCACGTCCGTTTCCGCCAATCTTCTCTTCCACGACTTTCAGTTGTGCCTGCACCGCCGCATCCGCGAGCACCGCCGCTTTATCCTTCACGCGGACGTTCTTCATATACTGCGGATACAGCTTCACGGGAGCCGCCAATTCCGCCAGCGTCTGCTTGGAATCGCAAATCTCCTCCGCCATCATAATGGCCGTGAGCAAGCCGTCGCCCGTAGTGGCATATTTCTTCAAAATAATGTGACCCGACTGTTCGCCGCCCAGGCTGTAATCGTGTTCCTGCATGCATTCATACACAAAACGGTCACCAACCGCCGTCTGCTCACAGCGAATACCGATCTCTTTGAGACTCGCCATAAAGCCGCTGTTGGACATCACAGTGGCAACCACCGTGTCGCCGTTGAGCATGCCGCGGTTCTTCAAACGGCGGCCGAGGATATACATGATCGCATCGCCGTCCACCACACGACCTTCTCCGTCCACCGCAATGCAGCGGTCACAGTCGCCGTCAAACGCAAAGCCGACATCCAGATGCTGTTCCTTCACCACACGGCACAGGTTCTCGATGTGGGTCGAGCCGACCCCTTCATTGACGTTCAAGCCGTTCGGCTCGGCGCCCACCACCACCGTCTGTGCGCCCAGCGCGGCAAACACCGACTTCGCGATCATCCACGACGCACCGTTCGCGCAGTCCAGACCGATGCGCAAGTGTTTATACGAGTTGGATGCCACCGAGATGAGGTAGCCGACGTAACGGTTACGCCCTGCGGCGTGGTCCACGATGCAACCAATATGCTCACGCATGGCAAACGGCAGGTCCTCGCCGCTCACACCCAACGCCGCCAAGTCGCCGTCCAAATACGCTTCAATCAACGAGGTGGTGGCATCGTCCAGTTTTTCGCCGTAACGGTTGATCACCTTGATGCCATTATCGTAAAACGGGTTGTGCGAGGCGGTGATCATGATACCACAATCGAATTCCTCCTGGCGGGTCACGTAGGAAACGCTCGGGGTAGTGGTCACGTGCAACATATACGCATCCGCACCCGAGGCGGTGATACCGGCCGCGATGGAGTATTCCAGCATATAACTCGAACGGCGGGTATCCTTACCGATGACGATGCGCGGACGGTAGCCCGGCTTGTCACAGCCCGACAGAGCGCTGGCAAAATACCAACCGAGGAAACGCCCCACTTTGTACGCTTGAATAGAGGTGAGGTTCACCCCCGCCTCGCCACGGAAACCGTCAGTGCCGAAATAGTGGTTGTGGCCGCTCGCCGCAGGGCACAGTTCCACCGTGTCACGCATCAGTTCATCCGCCGTCACCGAAAACAGATCGCACAGTTGCAACACCTTGTCGATCTGCGGCAACGCCTGATCCATTTCCCATTTCGAAACCGCCTGCCGCGACACCGCGAGTTTTTCCGCCAACTGCTCTTGCGAAACGCCTGCCGCCGTGCGGAGCTTGGTGATCTTTTCGCCGATCGTCATATCGTCATGCACCACTTTCCAAAAGTATAGTTGTTTTTACCATTGTATCTATCATACCAAATACCGCCCCAAATAGCAAGCAACCGCTTTTAGAATTTTTAGCAACTCGCGGTTGCGGATTTGGTGGTTTTTCCAAAAAAGTCCGCTTTCGCAAAGAGAGATTCCGCTTTTTTCGCAATTATAAGTTGCATCTCTCACATTAGTATGCCGTACAAGCCGCGGTTTATGTCACACCGTATCGCCATCCAAAGTTTATATGCTTCTTTTTTCATTGGTGACTTTACTTTTTGATTGCAATATGGTATTATAGTGTCATACCACACTACACTTCATAATGCGATAAATTTTATACCCACAAAGGGAGAAACTACCTTGGTAAAAGGTGTTCTCTCTTATTCCTTTGTGGGTATTTATCGGTGTAGTGTGGTAGCGAAACCGAGGGGAACGCCTTTTCGGCACACCCTTCGGGGTGTGCTTTTTTATTGTGAGGTATACACAATGCCAAAGAAACCGATCATCGACATAAGCGGAACGCCGCTGACACCGTCCAAGCAAGGACGCCGTTATATTGGCAACGGTGAACACGCGAAGTATGAGTGCTGTTGTGACAAGTGCGATTATTATTTATACTATTTTCCGCAATACGGTCGGCAGTTTAAAAAATTGTTCCCAAAGGCAAAGTAAAACAATAAAGCACCGTGTATTTCGAAAAATACACGGTGCTTTTGCTTTTATTTTGTTTTCTTGCCTTTTTCCAGAAGGTGGAACACGAATGCAACAACGAGTCCCACCGCGATCGCCACCACCAGATCAAAGATCACGGTGAGAGCAAAGGTGAGCACCGTCACAAGGATGTTCGTCACCTTTTTGGTCTTGACGATACCCACAAACGCACGCCACTCACTCATGTTATACGCCACCACAAACAAGATGGCGGCAATGGCCGGCATGGGAATCAGCGCCGCCAGCGGCATCAACACCAACAGCACCAGCAACAGCACCACCGCGTGCACCATACCGGCAATGGGGGTGCGGCCGCCGTTTTTCACGTTGGCGGCGGTGCGCGCAATCGCGCCCGTGGCAGGAATGCCGCCGCACAGCACCGAAGCGATGTTGGCAAGTCCCTGCGCCATCAGTTCCGCGTGGGGGTTATGGGTGTCCCCCACCATGCCGTCTGCCACCACGCACGACAGCAAGGATTCAATGCCGGCCAGCACGGCAATGGTCACCGCATTGGGCAACAGCGCAAGCCACCGCTCGGGTGCCAGATTCATGCCGCCGAAATCCACCTGCGGCAGACCGGTGGGAATGTGATAGATCTCGCCGATGGTGTTCACCCCGGCATCCAGCGCAGGAATGCATTTCACCAACAAGGCACCCACCACCACCGCAATGAGCGAGGGCGGCACGCGCTTTTCGAAACGCGGATACACCACCAAAATGCCCAAACACACCGCACCCACCAGCAAAGCGGCAGGCGAAAACGTGCCGAAGGCGGCGATGTTCGCTTCCACCTTTTCGATCGTTTCCACAGGGGCGACCCCTGCGGCGTATTGCAGACCCAAAAAGTCTTTGACCTGACCAAGCAGAATGGTCACCGCAATGCCTGCCGTAAACCCGACGGTGATGGTGTGCGGCACGTATTTGATGAGCCTTCCCACCTTGCACACCGCCATCAACAGTAACAGCACACCGGCCATCACGGTGGCGATGAACAAGCCGTCCATCCCCTGGGTGGCCACAATGCCTGCCACCACCGTGGCGAACGCCGCCGTGGGACCTGCAATTTGCACGCGACTGCCACCAAACAGCGACACGATAAATCCGGCCGCCACCGCGGTGTACAACCCGGCAGCAGGCGCCACGCCCGATGCGATCGCCAAGGCGATGGACAGCGGCAAGGCGATCACCGCCACGATGATGCCGGCCACCACGTCGCGCACGCATTGCGCACGGTCGTATCCTTTCAATGCCGAAATCAATTTCGGCTGCAAATAAAACCCTTTCACAAACAAGACCCCTCTCTGTTGCGGTGACTATTATACCAGTATATGCCGCCGTTTGCAAGCAGAAAAAATGTTGACACGCTTTTTTTGCTGTGTTACAATGAATCATAGATTTCAATACCGAAAGGATGGTATATATGAATTTTGAAACCAAGTGCCTGCACGCCGGGTATTCCCCGAAGAATACCGAACCGCGTGTGGTGCCGATCGTGCAAAGCACGACCTATGTCTACGATTCCACCGCCGAGGTGGCATCGGTGTTTGACGAGCCGACCAAATCGCTCATCTACTCCCGTTTTGCCAACCCCACCGTGATGGCGGTGGAGGAAAAGATCGCCGCACTGGAAGGCGGCGTGGGTGCGATGTGCACCACCTCGGGCCAGGCGGCCACTCTCCTCTCCCTTTTGAACATCTGCCAAACGGGCGACAGCTTCATCAGCACCACCGAAATCTACGGCGGCACGGTGAATCTGTTCTCCTTCACCTTGAAGAAACTCGGCATCGAGTGCATCTTTGTGGATAAAAACGCGAGCGACGAGGAATTGATGGCGGCGTTCAAACCCAACACCAAAGCGGTGTTTGGCGAGACCATTGCCAACCCGGCGCTCACCGTGTTCGACATCGAGCGGTTTGCCAAGCTCGCTCACGCCAACAACGTGCCGCTCATTGTGGACAACACCTTTGCCACCCCGGCCCTCTGCCGTCCGTTTGAATTTGGTGCAGACATCGTGATCCACTCCACATCCAAGTATATGGACGGTCACGCGGTGCAGGTTGGCGGTGTCATTGTGGACAGCGGCAACTTCGATTGGACGAGCGGTAAGTTCCCCGAATTGGTGGAACCCGACGAGTCGTATCACGGCATTTCCTATGTGGAGACCTACGGCAAGGCCGCCTACATCATCAAAGCGCGCATGCAACTGATGCGCGATTTCGGCACCTATCCTGCGGCACACTCCGCGTTTTTGCTCAACCTCGGATTGGAAACGCTGGCAGTGCGTATGAAGCAGTATTGTGAAAACGCCACCACCGTGGCGAAATGGTTGCAGGGCAACGATAAGATTGAAAGCGTGAAATACCCCGGCCTGGAAGGTGACGAGGATTATGCCTTGGCGCAGAAGTACCTGAAGGGTGCCAGCGGCGTGATCTCGCTGGTCATCAAAGGTGGTCGCGAAGCGGCCATGCGGTTCATGGATTCGCTGGAACTTGCCTCCAACGAAGTGCACGTGGCGGATATTCGCACCTGCGTGCTGCACCCGGCGAGTGAAACCCACCGTCAGTTGACCGACGAACAGTTGGTGGCGTGCGGCATCGACGGCGGCATGGTGCGTTTGTCGGTCGGTCTGGAAAATGTGGACGACATCATCGCCGACCTCGAAAAAGGTCTGGCGGCAATCTAAACAAAAAACGCCCCCACCGTGCGGTGGGAAGTCG
>JAZNTC010000022.1:0-8003 GCA_045591605.1 Acutalibacteraceae bacterium
GATAATGCAATAGCAAATTAGCACATTAGTGTACTAAAATTTCAAAAATACCCGTCATTTGCCTTGAAAACGCGGCAAAAAAATGGTATAGTAATGTCACCACTCTTGGGAGGAACCGCTATGAACAATCAATTTTATGCCGTATTGGCACGTATGAAATATATTTCCCGTTGGGCGCTGATGCGCAACACACGGTCGGAATCGGTGCACGAACATTCCTTTGACGTGGCGGTGTTGGCACACGCATTGGCGGAACTGCAAAACCGCCGTTTCGGCGGCACGGTGGACGTGGGGCATTGCGTGATGCTGGCGATGTATCACGATGCACCCGAGATCTTTACGGGGGATATGCCCACCCCCGTGAAATACGACAACGAGGATATTCGCCGTGCATACAAGGAAGTGGAACGCTTGTCGGCGGAAAAACTGCTGAATATGTTGCCCGCGGATTTGCAAGCGGTGTACGCCCCCTTGCTGTTGGACGATGAAACAAGCGAGGAAGCACGGCTTGTGAAAGCGGCGGACAAGTTGTCTGCCTTGCTGAAATGCGTGGAGGAACTGGGGCAGGGCAACCGCGAGTTTGCCAGCGCACGCCGCACGTTGGAACAAGCGGTGCGCGGCATGTGTCTGCCGGCGGCGGATTGCTTTTTGGATGAATTCCTGCCGGCATTCGAACTCACGCTGGATGAACAGGGATGAAAAAACCGTTCACGGATTTCCGTGAACGGTTTTTGGTTTATTGATCGACGTGCGCGATGCGGTTGTTGCGCATCGCGCGGTAACGACTGCCGAACCGCCGCCGAGAGAAGGTGGCGTTGCTGCCCACGTCGCCGATACCCACGAAGGTTGCAAGCCGTTTTTCGTTTCCTTACTCGCCTTTGGTGAGCGCACGGTACATACGGATGTATTCGTTGGCGGATTTGCCCCAACTGAAATCCGTATCCATCGCACGGCGGCACACCGCCACGCGATCCTCATCCGAACGGTACACACCCAGCGCACGGTGGATCGCATTGAGCATGTCCCCTGCATTGTAGGTCTTGAAGGTGAAACCGATGCCTTCGCCATCGCCGCAATCGGAGATCGAGTCTTTCAGACCGCCTGTTTCACGCACCACCACCAAGTCGCCGTAGCGGCACGCCACCATCTGTGCCAGGCCGCACGGTTCGCTCTTGGAGGGCATCAGGAAGATGTCGCCGCCGGCATAGAATTTGCGCGCCATATCCGGCACAAACCCTTCATAGAAGCGGAACTTATCGGGATACCGCGCCTGCATCTCGCGGAAGAAGGTTTCGTATGCCCAGTCGCCCGATCCCAAAATGGCCATCTGCACGGGTTCTTGCAAAAGTTCATCCAAAATGTATTTCACGAGATCCAATCCCTTGTGGGATACCAAACGCGTCACCATCACGATCAGCGGAATATCCGCCATCACCGGCAGACCCAGTTCCTTTTGCAACGCTGCTTTGCACGCCGCTTTGCCGGAGGGATCTTCCGCCGTGTAGTTCTGCGCGATGACGGTATCGGTGGCGGGATCGTAGGAATCCACGTCGATGCCGTTCAAGATACCTGTCAATTTCCATCCGCGTGCACGCAGGATGGAATCCAACCCGAAGGAGAACCACGGGTCGCAGATCTCCATCGCATAGGTCGGGCTGACGGTGGTCACTTTGTCTGCCGCTTCAATGCCGCCCTTCATCAGGTTGACACAGCCGTCCTGCTCCACCAGCGAGGCGGCATATTCGGGAATGCCGAACACGTCACCCAGAATATCCATGCCGTACTTGCCTTGGTACTGGATATTGTGGATGGTGTACACCGTGCGGATGTTTTCATAGCCCGGACGGTTGGCATAAAAGAGGTTGTAATACACAGGGGTCAGACCTGTCTGCCAATCGTTGCAATGGATGATGTCGGGACGAAAATCGATGTGATCGATCAATTCCAAGATTGCGCGCGAGAAAAAGGCAAACCGCTCGGCATCGTCATAATGACCGTACAGCCCTGCGCGTTTGAAGTAATACTGGTTGTCGAGCAGATAGTACACCACACCGCCCGACCGTGCTTCGAACACACCACAATATTGCCGACGCCACGACACCGGCACCGAAAAACTGGTGATAAACCGCATTTGCTCGCGCAGTTGGGCCGGCACGGATTCGTACAGCGGCATCACCACGCGACAGCCCACCAAACGGGCACGGATCGCCTGCGGAAGCGAGCCTGCAACGTCTGCCAAACCACCCGACGCCGCAAAGGGACGCGCTTCACTGGTTGCATACAATACCTTCATAGCGATCCTCCTTAGATCTTCATATTCTTCTTGACATACACGGGATAGTGTGCCACGCCTTGCAACGATGCCGCATCTCCCACTTCCACGTTCTTATCGCAGATCACGTAACCGAGTTTTGCATCTGCACGGATCTCACTGCCCTGCATGATGATGCAATCGGTCAACGTGACACCGGCACCCACCGCCACGTCGCGGAACACGATGGAACGGGTAACCGCGCCTTCGATCACCGCACCGTCGCCCACCAGCGAATCCGACACCGAGGAGTGCAAGCCGTACTGTGCCGGTGCACAGTCGCGCACCTTGGTGTAGATGCGGCGTACAGGCAGGAACACCTGTGCACGCACCGCCGGGTCGAGCAGTGCCATGTTGGCATCGAAATAGCTTGCCAGCGAATACACCGAAGCGGCATATTCCTTCAATTCATAGCCGCACAGCGTGAGTTCCTCCTGACGCTGTTGCAGAATGTTCCGCTCGAAACTGCTGTGATTACGGGCATACGCTTCGTCCACCAAACGGATTAACAGATCGCGGCGAACCACATACAACCCGATGCCGAACGCGGTGTCCCCCTCTTCACCCGTGCCGATGCACAGATCCGACAGACGACCGTCTGCCGCCACGGTGAGAAGCAGATTGTCCTCACGGCGAGGGGCTTTGCCCACACGGTATGCCACCGTCACGTCCGCGCCGCTTTCAATGTGGCGATCGATCAGGGCGGCGTAATCAAAGTTGCCCACCGTGTCGCAATCTGCCATCAGCACGTAATCCTCTTGCGAACGGCGCAAAAACAGTTTCATCGCCGCCAAGGGGGCAATGCGACCGCTGTACGCCGCATCCGACATGTGCATCGGGTGGAAATACAAGCCGCCGTTTTTGCGATCGAGATCCCACGGTTTGCCCGTGCCGAGATGATCCATTAACGATTGATAGTTGCTCTTGGTGGCAAGACCCACCTTGCCGATACCGGCATTCACCATGTTGGAGAGCACAAAGTCGATCAGACGGTAACGGGCGCCGAAAGGCACCGAACCGAGCGAGCGGTGGGTGGTCAAACCGCCGAGCGCGGCATCATGCTGGTTCGGGAATACCAAACCCAATACGTTTCTGTTCAACATTACCGCTCACCTCCTTCGGCAGGAACGTCACGTTCTTGCATGGCCTTGGCAGGCACGGTGGCCGCCGCACCGACCTTGATGCCGGCGGCGATGACCGCGACACCCCAATCATCGGTGTTCTCCATGTCTTCGGGACGGGCGCCCACCGTGGCATTTTCTTCCACCACGGCGTTTTCCGCCAGGATGGCATACTGCACGCACGCGCCCTTCTTCACCACCGAGCCGGGCATCAAAATGGAGTCACGCACCGTGGCGCCCTCTTCCACCGTGACGTCCGAGAACAGCACCGAGAAATCGACGTTGCCTTCGATCACGCCGCCTTCGGAGATCATGCTGTTTTGCACGTGGGCGTGCGGACCGATCCAATGCGGAGGCGAACCGGCACTACGCGCATAAATGCGCCATGCAGGATCATCCAAATCCAGCGGCACATGCGGATCCAGCAGATCCATGTTGGATTCCCACAAACTGTCGATGGTGCCGACGTCTTTCCAATATCCTTCAAAACGGTAGGCAAACATCCGCTCACCTGCCGCCAACATGGTCGGCAACACGTTTTTGCCGAAGTCGTTGGAGGAGTTCGGATCTTGCTCGTCTTCGGCCAGATAGCGGCGCATCTTGTCCCAGCTGAACACGTAAATGCCCATGGATGCCAAATTGCTTTTCGGCACGGCCGGTTTCTCATCGAACTCATAGATCGAGCCGTCAGGATTGGTGTTCAAAATGCCGAAACGCGAGGCTTCGGACATCTCCACCTCGATCACCGCGATGGTGCAATCAGCGTTATTCTTCTTATGTTCCGCGATCATCTTGGAATAGTCCATCTTATAAATATGGTCGCCCGACAACACC
The DNA here is from genome assembly GCA_045591605.1 of Acutalibacteraceae bacterium. Lineage (GTDB taxonomy): Bacteria > Bacillota > Clostridia > Oscillospirales > Acutalibacteraceae > SIG588. The sequence continues at coordinate 4,267 of JAZNTC010000022.1, forward strand.
AACACGTATTCGGGATCGTACCGCTCGATAAAGTTGATATTTTGATAGATCGCGTTCGCCGTGCCTTTGTACCAATCGGCACCTGCGTTGCGTTGATACGGCGGCAACACGTGCACGCCGGCACCCGTGCGGTCGAGATCCCACGGTTCACCTGCACCGATGTAATCGTTGAGCTCCAACGGTTGATACTGGGTGAGCACGCCCACCGTATCGATACCCGAGTTGGTGCAGTTGGACAGCGGGAAATCAATGATGCGGTACTTGCCGCCGTAAGGAACGGCGGGTTTAGCGATGTTACGAGTCAATGCATACAAACGGCTTCCCTGACCGCCTGCAAGCAACATGGCCACGCACTCCTGCTTGCGATACATAAAATCGCTCCCTTTCCTTAACCTGTAAGCAGATGTACAGGTACAATTATCCGTTTATATTGTAGCAAACATTTCCATATTTTTCAAGAGGAAATTCGTCAAAAAGCAATTTTTTATATAATTTATATCAATCTTATTGTTAAAAACGCACAAATATTAGCCGTCTTTTCCGTTAAGTATCCCATATTGCTTATCAGTATACCGCAACCGTGTCGTTTTTTCTGTCGCTTTTTGCGCCAAAAAGCAAGCCTGTGTGCAAAAAGCACACAGGCTGTTTTCACCGTATTCCTTCGCCGCCGAGCCCGAAACTGATCTGCAACGCCTGGTCGATGCGCGACATCGACTGCTCGTCCAGCCGACCCATGTGTTCCTTCAACCGCCGTTTGTCCAACGTGCGGATCTGTTCCAGCAACACAATGGAGTCGCGTGCCAGCCCACTCCCCTCCGACCGCAGTTGGATGTGGGTGGGCAGTTTGGTCTTGTCTTTTTGGCTGGTGATGGCCGCCGCGATCACGGTGGGGCTGAAGCGGTTTCCCACGTCGTTTTGTACGATCAGCACAGGGCGAATGCCGCCCTGCTCCGACCCCACCACGGGACTCAGGTCCGCGTAATATATATCTCCTCTGTGGACGATCACACCTATCACACCTTCGTTTGAAATCGGTACTCCTATTGTAACCGATTTCGCGCACGTTTAATCACGGATGCGGACAAAACTCCGCACTCCATTCTATGCGCATGGGTGGATGTGTGTCATGTAAACCTTATCGAATTGCGCGGCACTCCAAATAGAAGCGTTTGTCTGCCGCGTGTCCCATCGAAAACGTCTTGCGCGGCAGCGAGCCGTCTTGGCGAATGGCAGGGAACAAATCCTCTTTGCCCATACCGTCGAACAAGAAGCCGAGCACGCCCTCTTCGGCGCACAGACGGCGCACCGTGTCCTCACCGTGGATGTAATCGATGGTGATGTCGGGATGTTCTTTCAAGTAAGCATCCAAAAATGCCTGTAACGTGCCCACGGGCAGTTTGGAGGTGGGTGTCAGATGCAACACGCGCTCATCCCGTGCGGTCACGCAGGTGACCGCTTGGGTGTCCCCTTCGCCGCACAGCGCTTCCAGTTTCGCCATCACGTCGGCAATATCCGCACCAAACAGCACGCGATAGATCGGTTCGAACTGAATCGACTCATCGTGAATGTTCACCACTTCCACCAAGGCGTAACGGTTCTTCGGGTTGGGATCGCGCAGATAGCATTCCTTCGCGGTAGCCAGCGAGTGGTTGCCGTCCCCCACCGCAAACAAAAGCGGATCTTCCTGCCCGTCGAGCAACGCCGCGAGCGCCGCCTGCACCGCTTCGTGTGCCGCTTTGGTGAGCAGAGAGCCGCGAATGTGTCCGCCGCCCTGCATTAAATCGAAATCGTAAATCGGCTCGTTCGCTGTTTTTGCCGCGCCGAGCACCGTGCGGGCGGCATCGTCCATCAAAAGCAGGACGTGCGGCAATTCCAGCGGCGCATCCTTGCGAATCGCCACACGGGGCGGAATGCGCTCCACCACTGTCTGTTCGGTGGCGCGGATGAGGGTCTTACTGCCGGGACGGTAATCGTACTCTTCCAGATCGATCACGCCGAGCAGGCCGCGGCGCACCCCTGCCGAGGTGTCGCGCTCGATATATACCATGCTGTCGGGATGGGCGTGCAACACACCGTTCGCCAAATACGCCGCCATGGTGTCGTTGATCGCCGCAATGCGCGCCGTGGGATTGTCGTTCAAATAGATTTCGGGCAGGGTGATGCGCAAGGTGGAGGGGGCATCCCCCACCGCTTTCTCCACCGTGTCCCAATAGTCGGGTTCGGAGGTATACTGATCGCACGCCACCACCGACCAGGTGTCAAATCCGTTTTCGGGCAACAGAATATCCGCCGCGCCCAAACCAAAATGCTTCATATACATTACTCCTTTAACAAAAACGTTTGCAATTCCTCCACCGTGTGCGCCAGCGCATCGGCGTTTTGTAATTCCGCTTCATCGGCGGCATAACCCCACGTGACCCCCACTGTCGGAATGCCGTGCACGTGCGCGCCATCCACGTCGAAACAGCGGTCGCCCACCATCCATACTTCGTCGGGTGTCACACCCATGCGCACCATCGCTTCGGCGATCACGTCGGCTTTTTCCACACGGTGTCCGTTCAACTCACTGCCCACGATCTCCTCAAAATACGGTGCCAGACCGAAATGCGCGAGGATTTTTTCCGAAAACACGGTGGGTTTGGAGGTGGCAACCGCCAAGCGGATGCCGTGTGCGCGCAAAGCGGCGAGCATCGCAGGGATGCCGTCATACACCCGATTTTCAAACATACCCACATCCGAAAACCGCACACGGTATTGGCGAAGCGCTTCGGTCGCCTGTTCATCCGACAAGCCGTGCTGCTGCATAAACATATCGCGAAGCGGCGGCCCGATGTACGCACCGAGCACCGCGCGGTCATTTTCTTCGATGCCGAAATGCGCGAGCGCATATTGCACCGAACGGGTAATGCCGTCGAACGGGTCGGTCAAGGTCCCGTCCAAATCAAAAAATACGACCACACACCGCACCTCCCTTTTGTAGGTTAAAATGTCAGTTTAACCTTATGTATCATATCACAGTTTCGGGCGGTTGACAAGGTGTTGGGAATAAAATTCTCTTGCCAAATTGCAGGGGTGGGTGTATGATAGAAACCGAGGTGATTGTTATGATCTTTACATCTGTGGAGCAACTCATCGGCGGCACGCCGCTGTTGCAACTGACACATATTGAAAGGCAGGAAGGCTTGTGCGCACGCCTGCTTGCCAAACTGGAATCCTTCAACCCTGCCGGGTCGGCAAAGGACCGTGTGGCATTGGCAATGCTGGATGCCGCCGAAAGAGAAGGGAAACTCACCCCCGATGCGGTGGTGGTGGAACCCACGTCGGGCAACACGGGGATCGGGCTTGCCGCCGTGGCCGCCGCACGCGGCATACGCGCCATCATCGTGATGCCGGATTCCATGTCGGTGGAACGGCAGCGGCTGTGCACCGCCTACGGCGCGGAGTTGGTGCTGACCGACGGCGCGCGCGGCATGCAGGGCGCGATCGAAAAAGCGGAAGAACTGGTGGCCGCCACACCGCACGCCTTTTTGGCAGGGCAGTTTCAAAACCCTGCCAATCCCACGGCGCACCGCACCGCCACAGGCCCGGAGATCTGGGCGGATACCGACGGCGCGGTGGATATCTTTGTGGCTGGGGTCGGCACGGGCGGCACGATCACGGGGGTTGGTGAATATCTGAAAGCGCAAAACCCTGCCGTACACGTGGTGGGGGTGGAACCTGCCTCCTCGGCGGTGCTG
>JAZNTC010000023.1:0-10021 GCA_045591605.1 Acutalibacteraceae bacterium
TTGTGTATGGCGAAGCCATGAGTGAAGGGTTGCCGGTGCTGTATACGCAGGGCGAAGGATTTGACGGACAGTTCCCCGAAGGGAAGGTCGGGTATGCGGTCGACCCCCATTCGGCGGAGAATATAGCAACCACCATTCGCACGGCATGGGACAACAAGGAAGCGCTTGCGCAAAACGGACCTGCGTTGGCGAAACAGTTTAACTGGGATGACATTGTGACCGGATACAAGGCCATATATGAGCAGATGGTGACGATCCGTTGACAGAAAGGAGCGGCGTATGCTTGCGGTGTTCAAGATGCTGAAACAAAACGATAGCAATTTGTCCATAGCCATCGGTGCCATTATCGGTGGGTTGTATGTAACCAACTTGGCAGATGGTTTGGCGCTGACCAAGGGCACTCCTGCATTGGTGATTGCCGCTCTTTGCAAATTACTGATTTTGGCTGCGCTGGCACTGTGCATTAAGGCGGTTGTGGAGAGAGCCAACAAGTTGTTGCTCGGCATTTGCATCGCTTTGCTGGCGGTTCTGCCGTTGCAGGGGTTTTTGTTTCGGGACACCTGGCCGTTTTTTACCGAGACCTATGTGACGTTTGCCACCTCGATTTTTCCGGGCATGATCTGTTTTTCGGTGTTGCAGGATTATCGGCTGTGTTTGCGTGTGCTGCGGTATGTTTCGCTCGGTGTGGCGGTTTTGAACTGGCTGGTTATATTGCTCGGCGGTGGGGAGGCTTTCACCAAGTATAATATGGGATACGCCAATGCCTTGGTGCTTCCCACCAACCTGCTTGTGTGGCATTTGATAACCGAAGCACGCCATTGGCGAGAACGCCTTTTGTATGCTGTGGCGGCGGTAGGCAATGTGATCGGTATTTTCACCTACGGTTCTCGCGGCGCGCTTGTGTGCGTGCTGGCATTTTGTGTGTATGTGTTTTTCAAAGTGCCGGTTGCTCACAAATACGGTCGCCGCATAAAAGTGGGCATTCTGTTGACCGCCGTTGTGTTGTTGATATTCTATCGGCCGATTTTGTCGGTGGTACTCAACGCTTTGGAACTCGTCGGGTTTCGCAGCCGAACGTTGGAATTGCTGATCTCGGATGTTACGCATGACAGCGGACGCATGGCACTTTGGAAGACCGTTTGGACGGATTTTGCGACCAACATTCTGGCGGTGCGCGGCATTAATTCAGATTACGCGCTGATTCGTATTTACAGTCATAACGCGGTACTGGAACTGTTGCATGCTTTTGGTATATGTGGCGGTGCGGTTGTGCTGGGCGGCCTGTGGGGCATTGTCACCACGTTTGGCGGTAAAACCGATGCGTATGGCGTGGTGAGGGTGCTGTTGCTGTTTTCGTTTATGCCGCTCTGTTTTTGGTCCGGCAGTGTGTGGACAAGTATGTATCTGTGGTTGTGGTTGGTGGTTTGTCTGCGCAAAAAGCACCTCGATGCAGTGCATGAGTAAGGGAGGGATGTCGCATGGAAGTGACTCCTCACGTTTCGGTTTTGTGTGCGGCGTATAACCATGAAAAATACATCCGACAAACGCTGGAAAGTATCGTTTCACAAAAGACAGACTTTCCGTTTGAGGTGATCGTTCATGACGATGCCTCCACGGATGGAACAACCGCTATTATACGCGAGTTTGAAAAAAACTATCCCCATGTTATTAAACCGACCTATCAGACGGAAAACCAATACAGCAAAAGGTCCAGCATCACGTTGAATCATATGCTTCCCAAGGCGCGAGGGAAGTATATTGCGTTTTGTGAAGGCGACGATTATTGGACCGATGAAAGTAAACTGCAACGGCAATACGAATATATGCAAGCCAATGCAGATTGTCCGCTTGTCGCCCATGAGACCATGCGCATTTTCGAGGACGGGCGATATATGTCCCGTTTCTCTTCTCACGACTTTTCGGCGCCCGATGCGTGTTTTTTGAGCGCGGACGAGGTGATTGGCGGTGTGAACGATTTTCACACCTCTTCGTTGTTCATTCGCAGGGAGTTTTTTGAGCGGAATATGGATTTTTTGAAGACGGTCCCCGCACTTGATTATGTAATCAAGATCGTCTGTGCAACCGATATGACGGGCAAAGTGTATGTGATACCGCGTGTGATGTCGGCCTACCGCATGTCGGCTGAAGGATCTTGGAGTCGGCGGATACGGGACGATGCGACAAAGTATCGGCAGCACGTGGAGCGGTCCATTGACGTCTTGCGGCGTATCGATGCGTATCGGGAATTCCGCTTCACGCAAGCCATGTGGAAAGAAATTACCAAAAGACAGTTTGATATTGCCTTGGTGAGTGGGGATCGAAAGGCATGGAAAGATCCGCAATATCGGGCGTATCTTGCAGGAGTGTCCAAAAAGCAGCGGATGGCGGCGTGGTTACAGTTGCATTTTCCGCGGCTGTTCCGATGGGCGCAAAAGAGTTATGCGCATATTAAGAAGTTTATTGAAGGATAAATGGGAGGTGATTGTACGGCGAACAGTAAAAGTATCGGCAGCGGACTCGCATGGAAACTGCTGGAACGGTTTGGCGTGCAAGGCGTACAGTTTCTGTTGCAGATTGTGTTGGCACGTCTACTCGATCCCGCGCATTACGGCATGTTGTCGATGATGATCATCTTTACCACCTTGGCAGACGTGTTCATTCAAAGAGGATTCAACACGGCGCTGATCCAAAACAAAGATGTGACCGAGGACGACTATTCCTCGGTGTTTTGGGTGAGCAGTGGCATCGCCGGTGTGCTCTATGCGGTCATTTTCCTTTGCGCACCGCTGATCGCACAGTTTTACGAAATGCCCGATTTGGTGTCGCCGCTTCGTGTGTTGGCGTTGATGCTGTTCCCCGGTGCGCTCAATTCGGTACAGTTGGCAAAAGTCAGCCGAGAACTGGATTTCAAAAAAGTGTTTTACAGCAACATCGGCGCTATCGTGGTGTCGGGCGTTGTGGGTGTTGTGATCGCGCTTGCCGGCGGCGGTCTGTGGGCGCTGGTGGCGCAATCCATGCTCAATGTGTTTGTCGCCTGCCTCGTGATGCGCGTGACGGTCAAGTGGCGTATTCGCTTGGTGTGCGATTGGGCGCGCATTAAAGTGTTGTTTTCCTTTGGTTGGAAACTGCTGGTTTCCTCTCTGATCGATACGTTGTATCAGGATATTCGCACGTTGGTCGTCGGCAGAAAATACGACGACAGCACGCTGGGATATTACAATCGCGGCAAGCAGTTTCCGCAATTCATTATTCACGGGGTGGTTGGTGCAGTACAAAGTGTGATGCTCCCTGCCATGTCGGCAGAACAAGACGACCGCGTGCGCGTGAAAGCCATGATGCGCCGTTCCATCACCCTGTTGGCGTACATTATTTTTCCGCTGATGGCAGGACTTGCCGGTGTAGCCACCCCGATGGTGCGGCTCTTGCTTACCGATAAATGGTTGCCTTGTGTACCGTATTTGCAGATCTACTGTTTCACCTTGGCGTTCAACCCCGTGCATATCTGTAACCTGCAAGCCATCAACGCGATGGGGCGCAGTGATCTATTCTTGAAACTGGAGATCATCAAAAAGAGCTACGGATTGGTGTCCTTGGCGATTGCGGTGTTTTGTTTTGATTCGCCCATCGCCATTGCGCTTACGGGCGCTGTGACGGTACTGATCAGTTGCTTTGTCAACGCATCCCCCAACAAAAAACTGGTGGGATATTCCTATTTTGAACAGATGCGCGACCTGCTTCCGGCTGCCGGTTTGTCGGTGGCGATGCTCGCGTGCGTGTTGGCGGTGGGGCTGTTGCCCCTGCCCACCATCCTTGTGCTGCTGTTGCAGGTCGTCATCGGCGTGGCGGTGTATCTGCTGCTTTCGGTGGTGTTGCGTGTCCCCGAGTTTTTGATGTTGCTCGATTTGATCAAAGGGTTTTCCAAGAAAAAAACTACCCCCGCAGGAGGCGAAGGCGATGAATAAGACCATCAATGTGACCCGTTCGTCCATGCCGACGTTCGAAGAGTACTGCGAGGAGATTCGTGAGTTGTGGGACAGCCGTTGGCTCACCAACTCGGGCGTGAAGCACCGTGAGCTGGAAGCGGATCTGCGCGCGTATCTGGGCGTGCCGCATGCTGTATTGTATACCAACGGGCACTTGGCGCTGGAACACGTGCTTTCGGCGTTGAATCTGCCAAAAGGCGGCGAGGTGATCACCACCCCGTTCACCTTTGTGTCCACCACTCATGCCATCGCGCGGATGGGGCTTGTTCCCGTGTTCTGCGATGTGGAAGAAACTTATTACACGCTGAATCCCCAAAAGATCGAAGCGTGCATCACCGACAAGACCTGTGCCATTATGCCGGTGCACGTGTATGGCAATCTGTGCGACGTGGATGCCATTGCGGCGATTGCCGCGCGGCACAATTTGCCTGTGATCTACGATGCGGCACACGCCTTCGGTGTATTGAAAGACGGTGTGAGCGTGGCGAATTTCGGCACGGCCGCCATGTTCAGTTTCCACGCCACCAAGGTGTATAACACCATTGAAGGCGGTGCGCTCTGCTTTGCGCAGGAAGGGTTGGAGGAAAAGCTGAACATCCTCAAAAACTTCGGTCAGCAAGGCGAAGATTGCCCCTTGGTGGGTGCCAATGCCAAAATGAACGAGTTTCAAGCGGCGATGGGCATCTGCAACTTGCGGCATCTGCCCGACGAAATTGCAAAACGCCGCCGTGCCGCCCTGCGGTATCGCCAACATTTGAGCGGCGTGAACGGCATCACCCTGTGCCCCGAACAGGAAGGGGTCACACCCAACTATGCGTATTTTCCCGTCGTATTCGATGGGTATAAATACACACGCGACGAGGTGTTTGCTCGCCTTGCGGCCGAACACATCGTGGCGCGCAAATACTTTTATCCGCTGACGAGCAAATTCACCTGTTATCGCGACGCGGCGGATGCACATCCCACGCCTGTGGCGGCGCACGTGGCACAAAATGTGCTCACCTTGCCGCTGTTTGCGGACTTGACCGAAGCAGACGTGGATCGCATTTGCAAGATCATTTTGGGATAAAGAAGGGAGATTTTGGTATGAAAGGCATTATCTTGGCAGGCGGCAAGGGGACACGCTTGTATCCGATCACGCAGGTGGTGTCCAAACAAATGCTGCCCATCTACGACAAACCGCTCATTTACTATCCGCTCTCCATTTTGCTGTTGGCAGGCATCCGCGAGATCCTCATCATTTCCACCCCCGAGGATACGCCGATGTTTGAACGCCTGCTGGGGGACGGCAGTCGTCTTGGCATCAAACTGTCTTATAAAGTGCAGGACACGCCGCGCGGATTGGCAGACGCCTTCATTTTGGGTGAGGAATTTATCGGGGATGACAGCGTGTGCCTGATTTTGGGTGACAACGTGTTCTACGGACAGGATATGACCCGTGTGTTGCGCGCGGCGATGGAGAACACCAAGGGTGCCACGATCTTTGGGTATCCCGTGAAAGATCCCACCGCTTTCGGTGTGGTGGAGTTCGATGACAATCACCGTGTGGTGTCCATTGAAGAAAAACCGTCCGAACCGAAATCCAATTATGCTGTGCCGGGCTTGTATTTCTATGACAACCGTGTGGTGGAGATCGCGAAAAACGTGAAGCCTTCCGCCCGTGGCGAGATTGAGATCACGGCGGTGAACAACGCTTATTTGGAAATGGGCGCATTGAAGGTGAAACTGCTCGGTCGCGGCATGGCGTGGCTGGATACGGGCACACCCGAAGGTATGTTGAAAGCGGCCCAGTTTGTGGAAACGGTGCAGGATCGCCAAGGGTTTTACGTGTCCTGTATCGAAGAGATCGCATGGCGCCGCGGTTTCATCAACACCGAGCAGTTGTTGGCGCTCGGTCGTGAACTGGATAAGACCGATTACGGTCAGTACTTAATTTCGTTGGCGGAGGGAAAAGCAGTATGACCATCATTGTAACGGGCGGTGCCGGCTTTATCGGCTCCAACTTCATTTTCCACATGTTGAAAAAATATCCCGACTATCGCATCGTGTGTCTGGATAAACTGACCTACGCAGGCAATTTGAGCACCCTCGCTCCCGTGATGGAGAATCCGCAGTTCCGTTTTGTGAAGGCGGACATTTGCGATCGCGAAGCGGTGTATCAACTGTTCCGCGAAGAGAAACCCGACGTGGTGGTGAACTTTGCGGCGGAATCCCACGTGGATCGCTCCATCGAAGATCCGGGCATCTTTTTGCAGACCAACATCCTCGGCACGGGTGTGCTGTTGGATGCTTGCCGTGAATACGGCATCGGGCGGTATCATCAGGTGTCCACCGACGAGGTGTACGGCGACCTGCCGCTCGACCGTCCCGACCTCTTCTTCACCGAAGAGACCCCCATCCACACCAGCTCTCCCTATTCCAGCTCCAAAGCCGGGGCGGATCTGTTGGTGCTGGCGTATCACCGCACCTTCGGTCTGCCGGTCACGGTGTCCCGTTGCTCCAACAACTACGGTCCGTATCACTTCCCCGAGAAGTTGATTCCGCTGATGATCGCCAATGCGTTGAACGACAAACCCTTGCCGGTGTACGGCGAAGGGTTGAACGTGCGCGACTGGCTGTATGTGGAGGACCATTGCAAAGCCATCGATCTGGTGATCCACAAAGGCCGTGTGGGCGAGGTGTATAACATCGGCGGTCACAACGAAATGAAGAACATCGACATCGTGAAGATCATTTGCAAAGCGCTCGGCAAACCCGAAAGCCTCATCACCTATGTGGCGGATCGCAAGGGCCACGATATGCGGTATGCCATCGACCCGACCAAGATCCGCACCGAACTTGGCTGGTTGCCCGAAACCAAGTTTGCGGACGGCATTCAAAAGACCATTCGGTGGTATTTGGACAACCGGGAGTGGTGGGAAACCATCATCTCGGGTGAATACAAGGACTACTACGCGAAAATGTACGGCAATCGCTGACATAAAAATTGGGGGCGCTCACATAGGGAGAAATCGGTTTTTTGCCACGATTTGCCTCGCCTCATCGTTGCCAAACCTTGTAAGACATAGAGGATTACGGCGGTTTGTCAACTTCGAGGACAGAACAAATCGTTTGGCTACCACACGGCGAAGTCCCTAAAACAAACGATTTTTCAATGAAAGAAAAGAAAAAAGCCACAGTAACACGGACGTGTACTGTGGCTTTTTGACGCATTATACCGCAAAAAATCCTTGTTTTAGGCGAATGATCCCTGTGTGAACGCCCCGCCATCGCGCATCGCTTGTCTCTTTTTTTATATTGCGAGTCGGCGATAAAAGTGGTATACTAAACAGAAAGGGGGCGTGTATATGAAAAACGTGATCTTTGATTTCGGTATGGTACTGGTGCGTTTTGACCCGTCGTATATGGTGGGACGTTATGTCAGCGACCCTGCCGATGCCGCCTTGCTTGCCGAGGTGGTGTTCGACCGCTTGTATTGGAATCGACTGGATTCCGGCACCATCGAGGACGAAGAGGTTCTCCAAGCGTGTCGCACCCGTCTGCCTGCCCGCCTGTGGGAGGTGGCGAACACCATCTATTACAACTGGATCTACAACCTCCCCGAGATCGAGGGGATGCGTGCTTTGCTCGCCGACTTGAAAGCGCGCGGCGTGAGGTGCTATCTGCTTTCCAACATCTCCCGCTATTTTGCCGCCCACGCGCACGAGATCGATATTCTGCGCTTCCTTGACGGATGTGTGTATTCCGCCGTGTGTGGGCTGGAAAAACCCGACCCTGCCATCTTTACCTATGCGTGTGAACAGTTCGGCATCGCCCCTGCCGACACCGTCTTTGTGGATGATCGCGCCGAAAACGTGGCGGCGGCCGCCTCGGTGGGGATTGGGGGGTATGTTTTCGATGGCGACGTAGATGCCCTGCGAGATGTACTGCTTTCGGTTGACAATGCAGACGGTATGTGGTAGAATTACAGTATATATGGAATTTTAGGAGTCGATGCATTATGACAACACAAAAACGATTGCTGTTGTTGGGCGGATCGCGGTATTTGGTGCCGGTGATCGAAGCGGCAAAGGAATTGGGGATTCACACGATTTCCTGCGACTATTTGCCGAACAATATTGCCCATCGCTATTCCGACGAATATTGCAATGTCAGTATCATTGATAAAGAGGCGGTGCTTGCGGCGGCAAAAGAATTGCAGGTGGACGGCGTGATGTCCTTTGCCTGCGACCCGGGTGTGACCACCGCGGCCTACGTGGCAGAGCAGCTTGGATTACCCTCTTGCGGCCCGTACGAATCGGTGTGTATCCTGCAAAACAAGGGGCGTTTCCGCGCCTTTTTGGCAGAGCACGGGTTCAACGTTCCCACCGCGAAAGGCTACACCTCGGTGGAGGAAGCGTTGGCGGATGTGGATCTGTTCCACTGGCCTGTGATCGTGAAGCCGACCGATTCGGCAGGCAGTAAAGGTGTGACGCGTGTGGACGATCCTGCGAATCTGAAACAGAGCATCGAATATGCGTTGTCCTTCTCCCACAGCGATGAATTTATCATCGAGGATTTTCTGCAAAAAGTGGGGCATTCCTCCGATACCGACAGTTTTTCGGTGGACGGCGAATTGAAGTTTGTCTCCTTCTCGGCACAGCGGTTTGATGAGCAGGCAGGCAACCCCTACACCCCCTCGGCATACAGTTGGCCCGCTACCTTGAGCGAGGCGCATCAAACCGAGTTGGCAGGGGAGATTCAGCGGTTGCTCACCTTGCTCGATATGCGCACTTCCATTTACAACATCGAAACGCGTGAATGTTCCGACGGCAAGGCGTACATTATGGAACTTTCGCCGCGCGGCGGCGGTAATCGCTTGGCGGAAATGCTGCGGTATGCCACCGGGGTGGATCTGATCAAAAACGCGGTGAAGGCGGCGGTTGGCCTGCCGGTAACCGATGTATGCCAAGCGCCGTATGACGGCTGTTGGGCAGAGATCATTCTGCACAGCGCCACCGCAGGCACGTTTGATTCGCTGTGGGTGTCGGATGAAATTGCCGACAACGTGGTGGAACGCGACCTGTGGATCGCCGAAGGCGATGCGGTGGGGGACTTCTCCGGTGCAAACGAAGCCATCGGTACACTGGTGTTGAAATTCCCCACCCCCGAACGGTTGAACGAAGTGCTGGGCGATCAAGACCGCTTTGTGAAGGTGTTGCTGAAATGAGCGTAAAAGAAATCGGCGGGTATTTCGGACTGGAACGTTTTTCGGGCAAGGAATACCACCAAGATGCCGTGGCGGTGAATACGGGGCGCAACGCCCTCTTGTACATCCTCAAAGCGCGTGGGGTGAAAAAACTGTATATCCCGGCATTTTTGTGCGATACGGTGTCGGCGCTGTGCTTGCGCGAAGGGTACCCTTTTGAAGAGTATGCGGTGGGGGAGGATTTTCTGCCGCGTTTTGACCGCACCCTCGGTGACGGCGAATGGCTGTACATTGTGAACTACTACGGTCAGTTGAGCAATGCGTGTATCGCGGCGTACAAAGCAAAGTATGACCGTGTGATTGCGGATTACGTGCAGGCGTTTTTTCAACGTCCTGCCCCCGGGGTGGACACGGTGTATTCCTGCCGCAAGTTTTTCGGTGTGCCGGACGGCGGCTATGCCGCCACCGATGCACGGTGGGACACTGTGTTGCCGACAGATTCCTCCAAAGACCGCATGATCCACGTGCTCGGACGGTGCGAGGAGAGTGGATCGGCGTATTACACCACGTTCCAAGAAAATGAGGAAACGTATTACGATTTGCCGATCGCCAAAATGTCCCCCCTTACGCAGAATCTGTTGCGCGCGGTGGATTATGAGGCGGTGTGTGCCGCACGCACGCGCAACTTTGAATGGTTGCACCGTGTGCTGGGCGAGCAAAACGATTTGGCACTGCAAGTGCCCACGGGCGCATACGCGTATCCGTTTTACTGCGCGGATGCGGTGGCGGTGCGGCGCCTGCTGGCGGCACAGCACGTTTACGTGCCGACCTTGTGGCCCACCTTGTCGGC
>JAZNTC010000024.1:0-4140 GCA_045591605.1 Acutalibacteraceae bacterium
GTTTCCTCGATACCCTCTCCCTCACCCTTCGGAACGGTCAGATATGCGGAATCCTCACAGCTGATCCGAACGCTGTCCTGCATACCGCCCTCTACCTTACCATCGGGCGAATATCCGGCGGAATGACCGGGATCACGTTCAGAATCATCCACTCGGGACGGTTGCCCGACTGGCAAAAGGATTCCACCACTTCCAAACGCTTGAGCAGACGGGCGCGCTTTTGACCGTTCGCGGTCTCCAGCTCTTCCTTCAACTCTTCCGCCAACTTCTCAACGTCGATTTCGGCAAGCAGTTTCTGGATGTATTCTGCACCCATACCGGCTTCGAAATCGTTTTCGTACTTTTCGTACCAATCTTGATATTCCTTATCCGACAACACCTGACACTTCGCAAGCGGCGTGTCGCTCGGATCGGTCACGATGTAGGATGCAAAGTACAGCACCTGCTCCAACAAACGGGGCGAGATGTCGAGCAACAGACCCATACGGGACGGGATGCCCTTGAAATACCAAATGTGGGACACGGGCGCCGCCAACTCAATGTGACCCATACGCTCGCGGCGCACCTTTTCACGGGTCACTTCCACGCCGCAACGGTCACAGATCTTGCCCTTGTAACGAATGCGCTTGTATTTGCCGCAATGGCACTCCCAGTCCTTCGTAGGCCCGAAAATGCGCTCGCAGAACAAGCCGTCACGTTCCGGCTTCAGGGTGCGGTAGTTGATGGTCTCCGGCTTCTTTACTTCACCGTACGACCATTCGCGAATCTTATCGGGGGAAGCCAGCCCGATCTGAATCGAATCAAAAACGTTAAATTCCATCATAATTCAAGCGCCCCCTTCCTTAAAACTCGTCTCCGTCATCAAAGTCGTCTCCGCCAAACTCATCGTCGTAGACTTCCTCGGTGTCGGCAAAATCCATATCTTCGGCATCCTTCACATCGTAGCCGTCAAATTCATCCTCGTTCGCCACGGTGGTGAACGCATCGTCCGTATCCACCGCGACCATGTTGAACTCTTCGTCTTCTTCGAAGGTCTGCTTCAAATCAATCTCTTCCTTGTCCTTATTGAGGACACGGATATCGAGGCCGAGCGACTGCAATTCCTTAACCAACACTTTGAAGGATTCCGGCACGCCCGACTTCGGCACGTTCTGACCCTTCACGATGGCTTCGTAGGTCTTCACACGGCCAACCACGTCGTCCGACTTCACCGTCAGGATCTCCTGCAAGGTGTACGCCGCACCGTACGCTTCCAGAGCCCACACTTCCATTTCGCCGAAACGTTGACCGCCGAACTGCGCTTTACCGCCGAGCGGCTGCTGCGTAACCAGCGAGTAGGGACCGGTGGAACGGGCGTGGATCTTATCGTCGACCAAGTGATGCAGTTTCAAATAGTACATGATACCCACCGTAACGGGGTTATCAAACATTTCACCGGTACGACCGTCATACAGTTCGGTCTTACCATCCTCGCGCATACCGGCGCGGACCAGCAGTTCACGAATATCCTCTTCGTGTGCACCGTCGAACACGGGGGTCATGATCTTCATACCCAGCGCACGGGCGGCATAGCCGAGGTGCACTTCCAGAACCTGACCGATGTTCATACGGGACGGAACGCCCAGCGGGTTGAGCACGATATCCAGCGGCGTGCCATCGGGCAGGAAGGGCATATCTTCGCTCGGCAAAATGCGCGAGACAACACCCTTGTTACCGTGACGACCGGCCATCTTATCGCCGACGCTGATCTTGCGCTTCTGTGCGATGTAGCAACGAACCACCATGTTCACACCGGGGCTGAGTTCACTGCAGGTTTCACGCGTGAACACCTTGACATCCACGATGATACCGTATTCGCCGTGCGGCACTTTGAGCGAGGTGTCGCGCACTTCACGCGCTTTTTCGCCAAAGATGGCACGCAAGAGGCGCTCTTCTGCCGTCAGTTCGGTTTCGCCCTTCGGGGTGACCTTACCGACCAAGATGTCGCCGGCACGCACTTCCGCACCGATGCGGATGATACCGCGCTCGTCCAGATCCTTCAACGCATCGTCGCCAACGTTCGGGATGTCACGCGTGATCTCTTCCGGCCCGAGTTTGGTGTCACGGGATTCGATTTCGTATTCTTCCACGTGGATGGAGGTGAACACGTCGTCACGCACAACTTTTTCGTTGATCAAGACAGCGTCTTCGTAGTTGTAACCTTCCCACGTCATAAAGCCAACCAGCGCGTTCTTGCCGAGCGCGATCTCGCCGTTGCAGGTTGCGGGGCCATCTGCCAGCACGTCGCCGACTTCCACGTGTTGTCCCACCTCTGCCACGGGGCGCTGGTTCACGCAGGTGCCCTGGTTGGAACGGGCAAACTTAATGAGAGTATAGGTATCGATGTCCCCCGTGTCGTCACGGCGCACCTCAATGCGATCCGCCGAAACGGCATGCACCGTACCGGCCGCTTTCGCCAGCACGCACACGCCCGAGTCCACACCGGCTTTGTATTCGATACCGGTACCGACGATGGGCGACTCGGTGGTGAGCAGCGGCACCGCCTGCTTTTGCATGTTCGAACCCATCAACGCACGGTTAGCGTCATCGTTCTCGAGGAAGGGAATCATGGCGGTCGCCACCGAAACGAGCATCTTCGGGGAAACGTCCATGTAGTCCGCACGGGTGTTCTCCACGTCATAGAATTCACCGCGCTGACGCACCGTGATACGCTCTTTCACGAAATGGCCTTCGGCATCCAGCGGTTCGTTTGCCTGTGCCACAAGAAATTCGTCTTCCACGTCGGCCGGCATGTACACCACTTCATCGGTGACCACGCCGCGCTCTTTATCCACTTTGCGATACGGCGCTTCAATGAAGCCGTAACGGTTGATGCGCGCAAAGGTCGCCATATAGGAGATCAGACCGATGTTCGGACCTTCCGGTGTTTCGATCGGGCACATACGGCCATAGTGGCTGTAATGAACGTCACGCACTTCGAAACCTGCGCGGTCACGGGACAGACCGCCGGGGCCGAGCGCGGACAGACGGCGCTTGTGAGTCAGCTCACCGAGAGGGTTGTTCTGATCCATAAACTGGGACAACGGCGAAGAACCGAAGAATTCTTTGATCGCCGCCACCACGGGACGGATGTTAATGAGCACCTGCGGCGTGACCACGTCCATATCCTGCGCTTGCAGGGTCATGCGCTCGCGGATCACACGCTCCATACGGGAGAAGCCGATGCGGAACTGGTTCTGCAACAACTCACCCACCGAACGGATGCGGCGGTTGCCCAAGTGGTCGATGTCATCGGTGGTACCGATGTCGTGACCCAGGCAAAGCAAATAGTTGATGGAAGCAAAAATATCGTCGCGCGTGATGTGGTTCGGGATCAAACCGGGGATGAGTGCATCCTTGTTATCGTCCGTCTTGACGGTACGGTCGTGTGCACGCTCCGCAATCGCGGCACGCAACGACTCTTCGTCGGTGTTCTGCTCCAACAGTTCGCGCAACACGCGAATCCACACGCGCTCGCCCACGCCGGCCTCTTCCAGGAAGGCATCGTCGATGGTGGTGTATTCCGCCGGGATAAACGCACGAATGTCCACCGTGCCGTTGCCGAGGATCTTGATCTCGCGCTGTTCGCCGTGCTCTTCCACCGTGACATACACTTCCATCACGCCGGTGTTGTCGAGTTCCTTTGCACGGGCACGGGTGATCACCTCGCCCGGCTCTGCCAAGATCTCGCCGGTGAAGGGATCCACCACGGGACGGCTGACGGTGCAGCCTTCCAAACGGCCGGACAGACCGAGTTTCTTATTGTATTTGTAACGACCCACACGGGAAAGGTCGTAACGGCGGGCATCAAAGAACAGCCCTTCCAGATGTTGCTTCGAGTTCTCCACCGTCAGCGGTTCGCCCGGACGCAACTTGCGATACACTTCGAGCAGAGCATCGGTGGTGTTTTTGGTGGGATCCTTTTCAATGGTGGCGCGCATACGCTCGTCCTCACCGAGAACCTCCAACAGTTCGGCATCCGAACCCAGACCCAGCGCACGTGCCAACACGGTCACGGGGATCTTGCGGTTCTTATCGATGCGGACATAGAACACGTCCTGCGAATCGGTTTCATACTCCAACCACGCACCGCGATTCGGG
>JAZNTC010000025.1:0-3191 GCA_045591605.1 Acutalibacteraceae bacterium
TATCCCCTCTCCCCGTTCGATTTTGCGAGATGTGCGCAAAGTTCCTGCCGCCTCCGTGTTGACCGTGCAAAAGGACGGCACCGTTTCCTGCGAGGCGTATTGGGACATTCGCCCGACTGTAACAAACACCGATTACAATGCGTGCAAACAGCAACTGCGCACCTCCCTGACCACTGCAGTGGACAAACGGATGCATACCGGCAAACAGGTGGGCGCGTTTCTCAGCGGTGGATTCGACTCGACGATCGTCGTGGGGTTGATGGCCTCACTCAGCAAAGCGCCGGTGCGCACCTTTACGGTCGGTTACAATGAAAAAGATTTTGATGAGAGCGCGTTGGCGCAGGTGGTTGCCAACAAGCACCAAACGGATCACACCCGTATTCTGTTGGATTGGGCGATGGCACAAGATGCCGTGCAAACCATTTTCCGTTCGTTGGAAGAACCGTTTGCCGACTCCTCGCTTATTTCCACGTATATGGTTTGTAAAAAGACCGGCGAGCACGCGCAAATTGCCTTAACAGGCGATGCCGGTGATGAGTTGTTTGCCGGGTACAACAAATATCTGGTCGGTTATTACAGCCGCCTGTTCCGCCGCATTCCCCGTTTCATCACCAACGGGATTGTGCGGCCGTTGTCCAAGTGCCTGCCCACCATGTCCATTCCGGCACGTAAGGTAAATAAATTTTTGGCAGTGTGCGATCTGGACATCTATGAACAGCGCAAACGCCTGATGTCGCTCGGATTCAAGCAGGCAGAGGTCACGCAGTTGATGCGCGACGGCTATGCCGACGATATGTCCTTCATCCGCGAAACCTATGAGAAGTATCCCGACAGCGATGAGCAGACACGTGCGCAATACGTGGATATGAAGATCGTATTGGAGGGGTGTATGCTTCCGAAAGTGTATATCGCCGCCGCATTATCCGGCTTTGAAACCTGCGCACCGCTGTTGGATACGCAGGTGGTGGAACTGGCATTTTCCATGCCATCGGCATTCAAAATCAAGAAAAAGAAACGCAAGATTATTTTGAAAGACACCTTCAACGATCTCATTCCACTGGAACTGTACAAAGCACCCAAGCACGGCTTCTCCGTGCCGATCGGGCTGTGGCTAAAATCCCATTTGAAAGAAACGTTGTATGCGGTTTCGGATACCGCCTATTTGCAAAAACAGGGTCTTTTTTCCCCGGACTATATTCAGCAGATCGTGGAAAACCACATGAGCGGCAAGGAGAACCGCACCGCCGAACTGTGGACCTTCTTGGTTTTTCAAATGTGGTATAAAAATTTCATGCATAAGTGAGGTTGTTTATGGGCAATTCGTTTACACCGCGCGTGTCCATCATCATTCCCGTATACAACGGGGATCCGTATCTGCGCGAATCCATCGACAGCGCGTTGGCGCAGACATATGAAAATCTGGAAGTGATCGTTGTCAACGACGGTTCCCGCGACAACGGCGCAACCGAGGCGATCGCCCTCTCCTATGGCGATAAGATCCGTTATATCAAAAAAGAAAACGGCGGCGTTTCTTCCGCACTGAATCTCGGTATCCAACACATGACCGGTGACTATTTTTCGTGGCTGTCCCACGACGATCGCTACGATCCCGAAAAAGTGGCCGCCTCGGTTGCCTATCTTGCACAGTTTTCGAACCGTGAGCGTCTGCTTGTTATGTGCGGCGGATACTACATCGACAAAAACGCCAACCATTTGCGTGATATGCACTTTGATTTCAAACGCGACAAAGTGTACAGCGACACGGAGGTGGTAGAATATTTGCTCAAACATTCCACGTTGGACGCCTGCTGTCTGTTGATCCCCAAAACGGCCTTTGATGAGTGTGGTCTGTTCAACGAAGACCTGTTTTGTAATCAAGATGCCTTAATGTGGTATGAAATCTTTTTACATGGATATGGGTTGGTCGTATGTGAAGATCAAAAATTGGTGGCGTATCGCCTGCATGCCGCACAGACATCCAAGACGCGTCGCGATCTGTTGCTGAGCAATTCCGAAATACTGGCACGCATCATCGCCCCTACCTTTGCCTCGTTCACTACGCCGTCCCACAGGCTCCTGCATCTCTTTGTCCGCTTCAACGCGCGCTACTACTGCGTGGCGGCGGTCAACGAATGTGTGCGTGTGGGACGTGAAACCGGTGTATTTCGCAAAAGCGATGTGTTTCGCGCGCGGTTGTGGCTTTTGTACGGCAAATGCCGTAATCTGTTAAAGGCGATCTATCATCGCCTGTGTTTTCACAAATAATCTCCTTAAAAAGGTGACGCATTTATGATTCCTTATTATGTGTTGATCGGCGCACCGCTCTTGTTTTCGTTGGCACATGCGTTAAGTGGCAAACGTTCCGATCGTCCTTTAGAACAATCTGCAAAACCGAATAATACCATCGCGTTTTTCTTCCTGCTCTATTTTCTGCTTTTGGCACTGCGACGGCAGGATGTCGGGGTAGATTTCAACACCTACTTGCAAAGCTTTACACTCTTTCGCGAGTATTCTTGGAGCGAAGCAATGGAGTCTTCCCGTTGGGAAACCGGTTTCATAATCTTAACCAAGCTTATCGGAACGTTCATCGCCTCCCCACAGATATATGGGGCGATCATCGCGGCGCTCTGTGTTTTCCCGGTGGCTCGCCTTTACTACCGCGAGTCGGAGGACGACATAACCGTTATGGCGCTGTTCGTCATATTCCCCGTGTTTGTGATGAACTTTTCAGGATTGCGGCAAGCCGTTGCCATTGCGTTTACCCCGGCAGTATATTACGCCGCGCGCAACCGCCGTTTGGTACGCGCCATCCTGCTCTCGCTTTGCGCCACACTGTTTCACACCTCGGCTCTGGTGTTGCTGCTAATCTACCCCGTATACCACATGAAGTTGCGTGCACGTCACTTGATTTGGGTAGCACCGACCTTTGCGCTGTGCTATTTGTTCCCCTCGCAGCTATATTTTGTCTTGCTTCCGCTGCTCGGCAGCGATTACGCCACACGGTATACCACGTTGACCGAAACTGGCTCAACGACCATGCTCCTTTTGTTCATCCTGTTTTCACTGTATGCCTTTTATGCACCGAATGAAAACTTAGTGGACGAGGACACGCGCGGATTGCGCAATCTGCTCGTATTGGTGACCTTCATCCAAACGTTCGCCCCCGTCAGCCACATTGCTATGCGCTTGAA
>JAZNTC010000026.1:0-1938 GCA_045591605.1 Acutalibacteraceae bacterium
GCCGTTTTAGGCGTGTTCGGATGCGTCTCCTCTGCTTAAGGTCTTGTAATTCTTCAAAAGTTCCACCACTTCTTGCGGCAAACCGGCGTTTTGCAACTTATCCAACACCGTGTCACCCTCGAAGGAGTCAAGCCACGCCTCGACCGCCTCACGGTCGGCCAGTTCCACCGCATTTTCGGGCAGTTCCACCGTTTCGCCGCGGCTGTTCTTCATATCGATCACCACACCGATGATCGCCATCTCATCTTTACAGATGGAGAATTCCAGATGACTTTCGACTTTATCGGTTTGAACGCCGATTTCGAGCGACAAGTTCATAAACGCCGCCGTGATTGCCTTTTCACGATCGAGTCCCAGTCGTTCAAACATCGCCCGTTTCGGGGTAAACCGCACCTTGCCGTTCAAATAGCCGCCGGCCGCTTTGCCGAAATCCACGTCGGTCAGCGTGATCTCCATCATATTCACGCCATCCACCGTCAGCATGTATTCACCCGTTTTCACGTTGCCGCGTTTGGTGCCGCTGCCGATGAGCGAAAAGCGATCTTTCACCGACACCTCGGTGGCGTAATGATTGCTCTTTTGCACGGAGGCTACCAAAATATCGGTCTTTTCCGTGGTGATACGCCGCCCGATGATCGTGTGGGTCTGGCTCACGTAGGTGGTGATGACCGCCGCCCGTTTATCGGTGGCATCATCCAACATATCGTCCACACGGTCAAAGCCGTCGTCCAACGCTTGGATAAAGGCCGCATAGAGATCCGTGTTTTCAATCAAGCCGCGTTCTTCCAAGAAGGTCTGCACACGCGCGATGTAGCCGCGCAACGTTTCGTCTGCCTCGGCTTCTTTCAGCACGGTGCTTGCAATGCGTTCGATCAGTTCTTCGGTAACGTCGATTTCAAGCGCGGTGCAGGTCTGTTGCACATCCTCGATCGTGAGGGTGGTTTCTGTGGCTTTGCGCACCTCCACCTCATCCAACAGAATGGTGGCATAGCGATCCAGCAGTTCGTTGACTTCACGTTCGGTCGGCAGAGTCGCCACCAGTTCTTTTGCAAAGGTGGGCTCTTTGAGCCGTTCGGTCACCATGGCGGGCAGACCGAACGTCTGCGTCAGATCGGTACCGATCTGCACATACTCCTCGTTCACCGAAGGAACACTCAAAAAGGCATTGCCGTTTACGGAATCGAGAATCATCGCCAGCGCAAAGGGATCCCCGTCTGCCAGCGAAAGCGCCAAATCCAGCGAGGCTTTTTTATCTTTGACGTTACCGCTGAACGAGAGTTCCAACTCGTTCAGAAAACGGATATCGATCTCACGCTCTTGCAACAGTTCAAGCACGTCGTCGCCAATCACCAAACGAGCCGTACCGTCCACCTTTTGGCTTTCGTTATCCAACGTGTCCAGCATAATTCCGTAATAGCCGGACAGGGTATCGGCATTATTTTGAAGCGAATTCAGTTCCACGTAGCGGTAATACGCCGTATCCGATCCGAAGATCTTGATCACCG
The DNA here is from genome assembly GCA_045591605.1 of Acutalibacteraceae bacterium. Classification (GTDB taxonomy): domain Bacteria; phylum Bacillota; class Clostridia; order Oscillospirales; family Acutalibacteraceae; genus SIG588. The sequence goes on from JAZNTC010000026.1 coordinate 1,506, forward strand.
TACCCACGATGGTGTCCATATTCAAAATCAGCGCCACCACCGCCACCACGGCGACAACCGCCGTGATCAGCCATTTAATGGGAAAGCGAAACTTCTTTTTCTTCGGCGTTTCTTCCGCTTGAGTCACCGTTTCGGCAGCCTCTTCGGTCGGTGCGGAGGTCATCTCTTCACCGCAAGCGGGACAAGCCGTACTCTCGTCGGGCATTTCATTTCCGCAATGAGGACAAAGCATACCGTTCGCTTCCTTTCCAATCAAAATAGAATACCATTTTGATTTTAGCGCATTTCATCCGAATTGTCAACACTTACACCGTAGGGTGAGCATTCAAACCCGAGCTCCGTTTTGGGAAGGCGGATTTTCGCTCATCCATTGTTAAAATGCTCGCCAATACGGCAGTATTGGCTGCGCTTTTGCCGCGACTGAACAAACATC
>JAZNTC010000027.1:0-2269 GCA_045591605.1 Acutalibacteraceae bacterium
GATTTTTATAAATGCCCGAAACCCGCATGAACACAGGGGTTTTGAGGCTTTTTATTTTTTAAGGCATTAAACGCCCGACACGCTCCCAAAGCAGGCGCGCTACCAATTGCGCCACACCTCGATTTGCACCCTCACAGTATACCCCATGTCATAGCAAAATGTCAAGGGTTGGTGCGAAGGTGAATGCATATTTTTATGGAACCGACCTGCTGTCGTAACACGTACACCAACATAACGTCCTCATTCTTCCCTTTGCGCCGTGATGTGGGCGAGCAACGCTTCACAGCCTTCGCAAATTTGCTCGTATACCTGCTCGAAACGGCCGCTGTACCACGGATCTTCAATGTCGCCGGGGGTGGCAGTGAAATCCAAAAGACGGCTCACTTTTCTTTCAGGATCACTGCCGATGATACGAAACAAGCGTGAGAAGTTGTATTCCTCCATCACCACGATGTAATCGAACGCATCGTAATCCGCACGGGTGATCTGCCGTGCGCGGTGGTTGCCGAACGGCACGCCCTTTTGGCGCAACATCGCCGCTGCAGGCGGATAGATGCCATGGCCGATCTCCTCGGCGGAAACGGCTTTGGATTCACAATATACCCGTTCACCTGCCAAATGACGAAACACAAATTCCGCCATCGGTGAACGGCAGATGTTCCCGTGGCAGAGAAACAACACTTTCTTCATACGAACACCCCCGTTTTATCGCAACGAAGCAGCCGCCCTAAAAAAAGACGACTGCTTGGCGTTGCGTTATTCTTCTTTAATTAACTCCATCAATTGTGCAAGACGTCCTCTTTTATCCGCCATTTGCCCAACGAACTCTCCGCGCGCATTGCCTTCGATCATGACCCACCCGTTGTCGGTATACGCCAGATCCCACGCGGTGTAGCGGTTCCCTTTGACAACCGTTGCCAACTCTTGCACAAACGCCACCGCCTTATCCCATTCGGGCAATTGAAAACCCATAATGGTCACACCCGTGTCCGGATGTTTGATAAAGCTTTGCCCGCTTTTGTTCACTGCTTGGGAGATCACAATACCGGTCGTTTCATCCACCGTAGCAAAAATGCCGCCACTGAATGCGTTATCCACGACCGAGCCGCCACTTCCCATGCGGAAGAAGGGGGCAAACACCTGTGCCTTGCCGCCTGTGACCACCGTTGGCACACGCACAGTGTTGAGCGAAGCGGGATGGAACTGTGCCATTATATCGCTTTGTACCACTACTTCTTCCACAACAAACGCACCGGATGCTAACAGTTCATGGAACACCTCTTGTGCACATTCTTGCGGAACGTCTCGTTTGTGCACGTTACGACCGCCGGTGCCTTCCAAAGGTTTGACAATGACCGTGGGATGTTCTTTCACAAAGACAACGAACGCATCCAGTTGATCGGCGGATTCCACCACCATGACCGCACGCTTATAATACGGCTGAAACAACCGATAGGTTTCCCATTTGTTGTTGAACAGTTGGAGGTTTTCATCTTTATTCATCAGCCGGTAATACTCGTAGCGGCGCTTATCAGTAATAAACGTTTCGCGTCCGTAGACATTTTTATTATAAAACTCAAACAGAAAATACTCGTTGAACATGGTGCCGAAACGATGGAGTGAATACACCATATCGCGCACCGTTTTTTTGCGAGAAAAGGGCAACTTGCCCCCGCTTTGCAAAAATGTGTCGATTTCACGTTCGACAAGAGGAAGTCCTTTTTGGTAAAACCCTCTGTCGAACAAGCGATAAAAACCCACATATAAGCATTTCACCCACTCGTTGTGATCAGCGCGATGGGACAACCAATTTTCAAACGGGGAATCGTATTTCCACCGCGCCGCGTTATCTGTATATCGCCAATATGTTTTCATTGTTCATTCTCCACCTTTTCACAATCATGTCTACTTTGTAAATATAACATAGTGGGTGGAGAAAAACAAGTGTTTTGTCAAAAAAGGTGCATTCCGTGAAATGCACCTTCCCGTATTATATCCTTGACACGCCGGTTTCGCGTGCGGTTTTGATAACTGCTTCGGCCACCACTTGTGCCACACGCTTATCCAGCGCCGGAGCAATGATGTTTTCCTCGGTGATCTCGTCGTCGGGTATCAGCGAGGCGAGTGCATAGGAGGTGGCGACCTTCATCTCTTCATTGATGCAGGATGCGCGGCAATCCAGCGCACCGCGGAAGATTCCGGGGAATGCCAACAGATTGTTGATCTGGTTGGGGAAGTCGGAACGTCCGGTTCCAACGATTCTTGCACC
>JAZNTC010000028.1:0-15596 GCA_045591605.1 Acutalibacteraceae bacterium
GAAAGCGAGGTCGTGCTCTTCAGACCGATCTTGTTGAAATCGATCACCACGCCGCTGCCGTCCGGGATGAAGACAAAGCCTTCGTCCGAATACTTACCGCTGCCGAAATAACGCAAGGGCGAGATCTTGGTCAGGGTGAAGTGCTCGTCATCATAGGAAATGTTGTCGGTCGGGATGTTGACCTTCAGGTTGCCGTCTTCAATGGTAACGTCCATATAGAACTTGAAGCAGGCAAAGAAGTTCTCATCCGGCACATATCCGGAGAGCTCCAAGTCGTAGTCGAAATCCGCCTGGGTATACTGCTTCGTATAACGGATGTAATCCGAAAGCAACAACCTATCACGGTTATACAAACCGGCGGTACGCAGAATGTAGAAGTCGTGATCCTTGATGCCGGGGAATTCCATCGCAATGCTCTGCTTGAGCGAAGCGGAGAGTTCGTCGTAGGAATACACCTTACCGCGGTTATAGAACGCAATCAACTTGTTATATGCCAGTTGCGCGTACTCGTCGCCCGCGTCTGCCATCGCTTTCAGCGGATCCAATACCTTGGTGTTGAAATTGGTCACCTCTGCCGCATAGGGAAGCAGAGTGTCCAATTCCTTCGAACCGATTTCAAAGTTCAAACGCACGCTGCCTTCGCCGAGCTTTTCTGCCCAGAACTGGATATTATCAACCGTATCCGGGTCATCGGGATCGGCGTAGGTGGTCTTGTTGATACTGTCGTCGTAGGAATACAACGTCTTCTTGTTGGCCGAGTTGTCGTAATACTCCAACTCGAGCAAGGACGCCAGCTGGCTCTTGGTGGTCACGCTGGGAACCGTCTCACGGTTGTAATCGTACGGGTTGGAGAAGAAATAGTCGCCCGTCTTGTTGTTGTGGATGGCGATCTCACCGAGTTGTTCATCCACATACAGCGTCAAATCGCCCACCGTGCCGTAGTTCTCCATGGCCGTCACACGCTGTGCTTCGGAGGTGAACTTACCGCGCTTGGCTTTCTTCCACTCCAGCTTTTCCGAATCCGTCATGGTCGCCAACTGGGCGATTTCCGCACTGGACACCGCCGTGATCTCCAGCAGATAGCCTTTTTTGTTCAGCCATTGTTCGCTGATGTCCTCAACGAAGACCGTGCCGTCTTCCTGTTCGCGCTTTTGTTCTTTCAGATTATAGACCGCGATGTCGGAGGTGGAGGTTTCCGCCAAGCTCAACGCCGTCATTTTCACGCTGTCGTAAACAAAGACACCGACGAAGTCACCCACACGCTCAACGGAGAACTCCTCTTTCGAAATTAGGAATTCATACACCGTGACCGAGCGGCCGTTGGCGGCTTTTTCTGCCGCCGTCAGAAGTAGTTTGTTTTCTTCGTTCATCGCATCTACCGGCACCAACGTGCCGTCTTCGATGTTGAAGTCCGCACCAACTTCCGTCTCTACCTCTTCGCCTTCGGTACCTTCCGTACCTTCGACGACGTCCCCGACGGTATTGTCGGGATCGTCACCATACACAAACACACCGCTGAAGGTGGTCAGAACAAAGATTACCACAAACAACAGCGAAATCAAACGTTTCATTTTCATTGTTCTGTCCCTCCTTTACAGTCGATACACAATTTCTTCGAATATGGTTTGGATGAAGCCCCACACCTTACCGGTCAGCGAGAAGAGCAACATGGCCAAGAACATAATGGCCACCATGCCGAGCAACGAGAGAATGACCGTAAGCAGGTTCTTACCAAAGGTGTAATCCTGCACCACCATCGAGCCGAACACAACCAGGAAACCCATCCACAGATACGCCACAGACTGGAAGAATACGAGGAACGGCTGCTCATCCAACGAGAAGATGTGGCTGAGCAAGGTGGAGGGGATCAACAGCACAATCAGCGGAATCAAGCCGTAACACAGGGCAATGAAGATGTCCTTCATGCTGCCTTCACCGCTCATCAACGTGGTGAAGCACCAGCTGGCCACGACCCACAGCACCACGGGCAACAAGACGTTCGCCGCCTGCTGCACCAGGCTAATCTCTTCCACGGCGACGTTGTTGAACAGATATGCCGTGCCGGTTGCCTGGAACACAAATGCCAGCACCGCCGCCACCAAGAAGGTGACTGCCGCACGCATACTGCCTCGTTTTTCACGCTTGATCTCCCAGAAACCATTGATGGGATGGAACACCGCACGCCAACCGTAGCAGAGTTCTTCCACATAGGTGGTCTTGGTACCGGTGATATGCAACTTCGCATTCACCTTGTTGATGGCGCGGAAACCGAAGTACAGCGCCACGCAGATGACGACCGGTACAGCCAGCACGATCAGCAGATTGTCGCGCACGTACAGCGAACGGTAATCCTTGAACGCCTTGGAGTAGCCTTCCGTATCACGGGCGAGCTTGTAATATTCCATGGCTTTCTGATAGAGTTCCTTCGCCTGGTCGGCTTCGGCCTGAGCTGCACTGCGCATATAACTCTTCGCCAAGCCGATGTATGCGAGGTCGAAGTTCGAATTCAGTTTCTGGACATACTGCCATGCCGCTTTCGATTTCTCATATTCGCGTGCCGCATCGGCGTTCAACGCAATTTCGATCTGTTCGGCATAGGCGGTCTGCTTAAAGCGCGTGATATTACCCGTGGTCTTATCCAACACCAGCAGGTCGGTTCCTTGGTATACCGCCGCGCTGATCAGCGTGAACACGCCGAGCTGCGAGCCGGAACCGCCAAATGCATACAGCAAGTTGCCTTCCGAATCGTAGGTGAACAGTTTGTTTTTCTTGTCGTCCACCAGGGTGTACACACCGGTGTCGCCCTTGATTGCCACGTCCACGATGGAGGACACGTCGTCCATATGTTTCACCACGTCACCCGCCGGTGCCCAAATACCGTTACGCACCAACACGTCGTCACCGCTGGGATTCAAACGCTTAATGGGAGCGGTGGCGGCGTCGCCGCTTTCGATGTGTGCGAGCATATCGGTGTTGTCCATCGAGTTCGCGGTGATCCACACGAAGTTCTTGGAGTCAATCGCAATGTTGTTGTACACACGCGGCACCGTACGCACGGTACGGGCACGCTGTTCCTCCGTCTGGAACAACTGCAAGAACCACTGGAACACGCTGCCGGTAACCTTCTGGGCGCCGTAGTAACCCATGAATTCGCCATCGGCGCTGAGCTGCATGATACCTGAGTTTACGTTCTTAATGTTGATGTACAAACGACCGGCCGCATCCAGCACCAACGAAGTGGGTTTGAACACGAAATCGTCGGTCAAAATGGAGGATTGCGGTTTCGTGATGGCTTCCACCACTTCATAGCTGCTCAAACGCCATTTGTCCACGTTTTCCGGCATCTGCATCTTCACGATGCGTTCCCCACCGGTATCCGCAACGTACAAGGTACCGTCTGCCGTGACGAACACGCCTTCGGGAGCGGTCAAGTTATCGGCCGAGGGGTCGAGATCGGTACTTATCAAATACTCTTCCCAGCACTCGAAACACGCACGTTCTTCGTCCGTTTCGCCACGGGTCTGACCACCGATCTCTTCTTCGTCCAGCGAATTGTACAGGAAGGTTATGTAGGTAAATTCCTTGATGAGATCCCACATACCGAGGTTGTTGTTATCGCCTTCAAGGTTTGGCATCACCACGCCGGCTGCTTCATACTCTGCCTTCATGACGTCGTATTCCTCGCGCATAGCGGTCATGTTGCCTTCGTGGGTGAACACCGCTTCCAAACGCTCACGGATCACCAAGAAGTCTTCGGGGGTAAAGGTCGGAGCGATCAGCGTTTCCGCCTTTTCGGGATCGGTCTCCTCTGCCTTCTTTTGCGCCATTCTCTCCAAACGGCGGACCAAACCGGCTTCCCAAGCCGCCGCTTCCTCTTCCAACTTCAGTCGGATGAACGGAACGACGGCGGTGTAGTTGATGATCGGTGCATCCACACCGCCGATCACACCGGCAAACTTCATATTGGCATCGAACGCAACGACACGGTTATTACCGGTATCCGCCACGTAGAAGTGGCCGTCCGGCGCCAAGAACAGATCGCTCGGATCCTTCATAGGCGTTGCGAGACCCAACGAAATACGATCCAAGAGCGCATCCGCCACGTAGGCGTGCGGACTCTTCATGTCCGTGCCGTCAAAGTCGTAGGTATAGGTCGTGTAGGGTACAAACGTGGAGTCGGAGATGCTGGCCGCAGACGTACTGAGGCCAAGGGACGCCAGCAGCAACACGACCATCGCGAGTACGCCGACACGCTTGGTTACTTGTTTCAGTTTCTGACTCACCTTCATCACCTTACTCTTTCATACCGGAGGAACCCATCGTTTCCACCACGTTACTCTGTGTGAAAATGAACACCGCGATCGGAACGATCATCATGACCACACTCGCTGCAGCCGCCGCGTTGGTACGGGCGATACCGCCGGCCAGGATTTGGCTCATCGCGTAGTTCAACGTTTTCCAGTTTTCACTGTAAATCGTGTTGACCGCACCGGTGTTCCACAAACCGGAGAAACTAAGCACAATCAACGTTAACCAAGCCGGTTTCATCGTCGGCATAACGATACCGAAGAAGATGTGGAATTCGCCGGCACCGTCGATGCGCGCCGCTTCCAACACCGCGTCTTGGATGGATTCCATGTTCTGCTTCATCAAGTACAGACCCAGTGTACTTTGCCACGCGGGAAGTATGATGACCAGCGGATTATCCAGCAAGCCGAGCCAAGTGAACACCATGAAACTCGGGATACCAAGCACCGTTGCGTTGAACAACAACGCGGTAACGATGGTTTGGAACATCCATTTGGAACCCGGGAAACGCATTTTGGCAAATGCATACGCCGCCATCGAAGCAATAACCACGTGACCGAAAGTACCGGTCACCGAGATTAATATCGTGTTAAATATGTAACGCGAGAACGGGATCGTCTGGTCACCGATCAAGCGGAACAAATCACGAAAACTCTTAAAGGTGGGGTTGCGCACAAAGAAGCGAGGCGGGAACACGAACAATTCGTCCATCGGTTTCAATGCCTGACAGACCGAATAGATCATTGGCAGCAACATGAAAGCACCGAAGAACGACAGTACGATGGTAACACCAACGTTGCCGGCAACGGAACGGTTCAGTTGCTTAGTACGTTTTGCAGGTTTTTTAGCCATGTTCAACTCTCCCCCCTTCGTTATTCGCCGACCTTGGCCAGCATCTTCTTAATCAGCTGGTTGGTCAAGATCATCGCGATAAACAGCACCGCTGCAATCGCCGAGGCATAACCCATTTCGTAACGCTGTCCACCGTAGTCTTCCATGTGGTTAACAATGGTGTGTGTCGCGTAGTCGGTGGAGGGGAAGCCCACCAAGCCGTTCAAGTTGGTACCAATACCAAATGCCGAGGAGATGGTCATAACCGCACCGAACATCAGCATCGGACGCATGGTAGGCAAGGTGATGAACCACAGTTCCTGCCAGCGGTTTTTGATACCGTCGATTGCACCTGCTTCGTAGTAGGAACGGCTGATGTTTTGCAAACCGGCGATAAACGCAAGGAAGCTGGTACCGAGCGAGGACCACAACAGCACGATGATAACGAGCGGCATCATATATTCTGTATTGTAGAACCAACGAACCGGCGCATCAATCAAGCCGAGTTCGAGCAACCACGCGTTGGCATAGCCGTACGCGTCGTTGGAGAACATGATCTGCCAGATCATCATAACGTTACCAACCAGCGACGGTGCATAGAAGATAATTGTCACGATGGAACGTAACCACGGTTTCAAGTCGTTGATCAACCACGCCAGCAAGAAACTGAGCATATAGCTGACAGGACCGGTAATGACCGCCAGAAGGAAGGTGTTGCGGATGGCGAGGATAAACACCTCGTCATCCAGGAACATACGAATGTAGTTGTCCATGCCGATGAAGCGCGGGAAGTTCAACATGTTGAATTCCGTAAAGCCAAGCAGCAAGGAGATGACCACGGGGGCCACGGTGAACAAGCAGAAAAGGATGAAGTAAGGCAACACAAACACATATGCAATGCCGCCTTCTTTAAGGCGCTGTCCAAGCGGCTTTTTGCGGATGATGACCTCGCGTGCCGCGGCGCCTGCCATTTCTTGTGACATAATCTTTACCTCCTCTTTCCTGCGTTAACGATTGAACTCGGCTCTCTTACGAGTGAGTTCAGCATTCAGCGACGACATGTATTTCTGCAACGCATCGCCGGGATCGGTATCGTTGTTGTATGCCTCGTTGAAGGCGAAGTTGAGTGCACGGACGGTGTAGTAGCTGCCGGGCACTTCGGGAGTGCCGACCACGCCTTTCCACTGACCCATAATGTTGTTTAGATCTTTCGTGGACCACGCCATACGCTGGAGTGCCGCCACGTTGGCGACCGACTGACGAGCAGCGCCGTTCATCGCGGTTTCCATTTCATTACCGTAGTTCAGCATGGTGTCCTCGCTGGTCCACCACTTCATGAATTCCCATGCGGATTCCTGATCTTCGCAACCGCGCATCATAACCACAGCGGAACCGCCGGTGGTCTGCGCATTGTTGATGGTGCCGTCTTCCTGCATCGTGCCGGGAATCTGATACATCGCCCAGTCGCCGCGGATTTCAGGGGCGAACAGACTCAACTGGTTGTACAGACCGTAGTCGGTGATCATCAGAGGCACTTCACCCGAACGGAAACGGTTGGCCGCATCATAGTCGGTCGGGAAACCGTACAGCGTGAAATATTCGCACATTTTGGTGAAACACTGCACCGCCGTGGAGGAGTCGAGGTTCGCCGCCTTGCCTTCGTCCACGCCGCGCTCACCGAGATACAGCGATTCGCCGCGCTGATACATGAACATCAAGAGTGCGTTGAGATCGTGGCCCAAACCGATGGACATGTTACGCTTTTGCAATTCGGGGATCAGCAGTTCAAGATCTTCCCACGTTTTGGGGACTTCCAAACTCAAATCTTCGAAAATGTCGGTCCGCACGAACATCATGTAGAACGTTTCGGTTTCCGGTAATGCATACGTCTTGCCTTCATATGTATAGGGAATCATAGCGCTGATGCTTGCTGTGGTTCCATTGCCATTGTCAATGTTCGGATTAAAGCGTTGGATGACGTCATTAAAGCCGTCCATCTCTTCCAACGCGATAACCGCATCACGAATCGCGTAGTTCACGGGTTCGCCCTTCAACACACCAAGGCAGACGTCCGGACCGCGACCCGCCAACACGCAGGGAAGAACCGCACCGGCCGCCACCAACTGCAGGTTGACCGTGATGTTGGAGTAGGGAGTGAAGGTCGTATCAATCAATGTGCGAACGATATTCGCCTGGTCACGACCGGTGGTCACCCACACGGTGATACTGCCGCCGGTACCCACACCGGACGACGTCGCACCAACCGATTGATAGTCGGTCACGAAAGAGGAGAAGAAGGTCTGCACACCGAACCACAGGTCGGGGAAGAAACCGCCGCCCGCTTTCGGAGCCTTCGCCACGTCGGGTGTCAGCGCGATGTAGTCAAGTTTCATCGGCTGCGATGCCGATTCCAACACCCACGTACCGAGTGCCGACAGGTTATCTTTGAACATCGAGAATTTTGCCGCAATGACGAACGGATCGTCGGTCATCTGGCGCACGACAGTATACAGTTTTTCAAGCGTGGCCACACGTTCGCCCTTCTCACCGGTCAGTTCCACCAAACCGTTCACGATATCTTCCAGCTCTGCCGCCTGCGTCGCCATATCCGCGAGGGTTTCGGGGATCAGCTCTTCAAAACGGTAGCTGCGGTATTTATCCGGTGAAGAACCGGTAATCATCAAGATGGTACGGTAGTCGGCATTCAACTTCGCCATCGCGTCGGACACGCGATTGAGCAGGTGACCCATGTCGCCCAGCACCGCTTCCATACGCAGGGTGTAGGTGCGCCCCGCTTCAAAGTAGAAGTAGTACGGGTTGCCGCTATCATCGCCCAGGATCACGTTGGTCCACGCGTTGGTGTAGTCAAACGTGAATGCCTCAGCCTCCGCGAAGGGAACTTCACCGTCGATGGTCAGACGGCGAGAGATCTTAACACCGGAGTAGATGTCCTGCCTGTAACGCAGGGTCATCGCATACAGACCGCTCTGCTCGGGCGTGACGGTCCATTCCACCCAGCTGCCGCTGTTCTGCCACTTTTCACCGCCGATGTAGTTCAGCTTGGTGACAAAGGGATCCTGCGGCATGGTCGCTGCCGAGGAACGGTCACTGATCGGATAGTTGGATTTTTCGGATTTCAGCACAAGGTCTTCCGCTTGAATGAACTGGTTGGCACCGTCCGCCGGCTTGTAACCGTTCTGCTCATAGGTCTTCGCCACCTCAGCATAGGTCGGCAACGGCTGCTGACCGAACAGGGTGATGGAGTAGAGCAGCATCGCCTCGCGGCGCGACTCCAGCGTGATGGTGTGTTCGCCCGCTTCAAGATAGAACTGCATGGGCTTTTCCAAATAGCCTTCGGCATCATACAGATCATGCGAGATCCAGGTGAACACTTCCTGCTGACTCGGGCGAATGTCGTTGCCGTTGATATCCTTCAAACGGTTGCCGTTCTCATCCAAACGGTACACGTCTTTGAACACGCGGCGCAACGTGAGGTATTCCGCCTCGTCATAGGGCACCGCACCGTCCACCAGCATACGGCGTTCGATGATGCTGCCCTTACTGTACGTCGCGTTGAAACCGTGATACACGAGGTTCACACTGTAAAGAGCCGTTTCGGGCACGGTGAACTTGAAGGTGACCGCACCGATTTTATCGGGATCTTCATCTTCCTTCAGCAACAAGGCATACTCATAGTCGCCCAGCGCCAAAGCCCCTTCGTCCGTCTCTTTGGTGATACGTTCGACCGATGCGGCTTCGTTCGCTTCATACACGCCTTCCGCACCTGCCAAAATAACCACCTTTGCCGCTTCCGATGCCGCCTTGGCATCCGGATACTTCGCAAGATACGCTTCGTATCCGTTCGGATTCCGGCTGGCTGCGGCACTGCCACCGTCGGCCGTCGCCTCTGCCACCACCGACAATACCGGAACGGCATTCAGTGCCAGCACGAGGAGAACAGCCAGCGCGACCATCAGCATGTGACGGATGGCTTTGCCTTGTTTAAAAACGCTCATAATGTGTCCCTCCGTAAGAATTGGTGAAACTGCAAGCGCACTTCACCATGCCTGAAATCGCACGGTTTTTGTAAAGAAAGTCAAATTTCTTGCCAAAAAACCGCACTTCTTTCGTCAACATAGTGAGCCACGCTAAAAATTAACATGATAAATATAGCACAATTACCATTCCATGTCAACTGTTTTGAACATAGAAACTTTGCTTTTTTTGAAGCAATTTAGGCGATTTTAACAAGAAACCCTCCCTTTTTCGGGCATCTTGCACACCAAAAATCGTCAAAAAGACAAATTTCACGCTCCGCAGTTGGTGAATATGACGAAGAAATGGCCCTTCTTTCGTCTTGCCGATAAAAAATAACTGTAATTTTTACCGAAAATACCTCTTTTTGATCCAATTCTATGCAAAATGTGTGATTTTGGTACGACGTGTCCAAAAAACGCCTTGTCGGCATCGGCAGACAAGGCGTTTTTCCATCCTTACTCGCTGTACGGTTCGAGCAAACCGTAGTCGCCATCGTGACGGCGATACACCACGTTGATACCACCCGTTTCCGCGTTTTGGAACATAAAAAACTGGTGACCGAGCAGATTCATCTGCAAGACGGCTTCTTCAACATCCATCGGGCGCACGGCAAAGCTCTTTCGCCGCACGATGCGGATCTCTTCATCCTCCCCTGTGTCCTCCGCATCCACGGAAAACGCATCTTCACGTAAACGGCGTGCCAAGCGCGTTTTGTTCTTGCGGATTTGCCGCACCAGCAGATCAATCAACGTATCAACCGCACTGCCGGCATCTTCGTCGGTCGTTTCGGCACGGAACAACGTGCCGCCGGACCGCACGATCGCTTCCACCTGCAGGGTATCTCGTGGAAGCGCGGTAACGGTGACGGTGCACTCGGCATCAGTGCGGAAAAACTTATCCAATTTATCCAGTTTTTGCTGTGTTTTCTCCGCAAAAGACGGCCTTAAAGACACTTTGCGAGCCACGATCGACATCTTCATACCATACACTCCTTGCAGTCTACTTTCCGGGGTATCCCCTAGGTTAAACCGTCAGACCCGAACCCGCCTCATAGTGGGATCTTTCGGCGCTTTTTGCCCCGTTCGTTCTCGTAAGGCGCGAGCATTACTTCGCCCGATCGGAACAAAAATCCCTCGAAATCTCCTCACTATGAGGTCGTAGATTTTGGAAAGAGCGGATTTTTGTCATGTCAAGGCAAAAGCGGAGGTAATCCTCGCGGATTGCCGAGCATTTTAACGCCGACAGGGCGAAAATCCGCCTTCCCAAAACGGAGTTCGGATTTGTCGGTTTAACCTATTCATAGAATACCACAATGTTGCACAGATTTCAAGAGCAAATTATAAAAATAATGGTAACTTTGCCCTAGATTTGGTAAAAAACAGCGCAGACCCTTTGTCTGCGCTGTTCTGGTGATCAAAAATCAAAATCGGGACCGTTACCGCCGCCGCGATTGCCGCCGCGACGAGAATAGCCGCCGTGACGCCCTTCGGAGGACTTTTTGAGATCCGAGATTTTTTCGTCGCTCGTTTGCTTGAAATGGGACATCATATCTTCAAACGAGGTACCGGTGGATGCCGACTGCCATTCAAACGAGCCGGGACGACCGGGCGACACCGCCGGTTTGCGCGGTGCACGATTGGGACGACCGCCGCCCTGACGCGATTTTGCCGCCGCGGCTTCGGGTGCCTGCGCCTTTTTAATGGACAGGCTGATCTTGCCGTCCTCACCCACACTCAACACCTTGACCTTCACCGCCTGGTCTTCGGTCAAATGCTGACGGATATCCGTCACGAATGCGGAGGCCACCTCCGAGATGTGCACCATACCGGTTTGCCCACCGGGCAATTCCACAAACGCACCGAAATTGGTGATACCGGTAACTTTACCTTCTAAAATAGACCCTGTTTCGACCTGCATAGTTGCTGTTTACCCCTCTGTTAACTCACTGTTATTCCATGCCCGGAATTTCCTGGAACACAATCTCGCCCGGACGCGCCAAGCCGCGTTGACGCACCTGCTCTTCCAAATACTTTTCGTAGTTATTGAGCTTGTCGGTGAGATCTTCGTTCGCCCGTTGCTGCTCGGTAATCCGCTGATCGATCTCGGAAAGCGCCGCACGCCGTTCATTGAGTTCGAGTTGCAGTTGAGTCAGCACCACGACCACGTACACGGCAAACACGGTCAGGGCAATTGCCATCATGCGATTACGCCGCGGACGCTTGACGACCGACTTCTTTTTTGCTGCGCGCATGGTCATTCTCCTTCCCAGCAATCAGTTACGTTAATTATACTACATATCCCCCTCGCGATGCAAGGGCTTTTTACAATTTTTTAACGCTTTTTTGCAAATATTTTTTATTTTTCGGACAACGTGCAGAAAAATGCGTTTTGTCGCCTCTCCGACCCGTTCCGCCAAGCGCACCGACACACGCAACACCACGTGGATCAGCCGTCCTGCCGTGAAATAGTATACCGCCGCACCGCAGAGCAAACACAAGAGATGCACAAGGCGTACACGTCCGCTGCTGATGGGTAACGCAGCCGCCTGGGTGATGAACGCCGCACCGATCCCGACCGCTATATCCTCCAAAAACACGCGGTGCGCCGACGGTGGGACGATCAGTCGCCCCGTGCGAAACACCTCATACCATACGCCGAGCAGAACCCCCACCGCCATAAACCACAACAGTTCACGGGTTTGTCCTGCCACGCTGATGCCAAACCGTTCCATATCAGCGGAACAGCCGTTTCCATTTGCCGCCGTGGGACGATGGCTGTGATGAATAGGTCAAGGCATCAATCTCTCCCGTCAGCGACAGATCGCCCGTTTCCACGTTCAACCGCAAGATCTGCAATCCGTTTCCGCGCACGGTGAGTTCGCCGAGAGCGGTGTATGCCACCACAGCCTGCCCGTCGAAACTATCCACGTCCGATACGCCGCTCACACTCAACGTTTTGCGGTTTTCCATAATCACCTGGTGCGGCACCTGCGGCCGCAGGGTCTCTGATCCCATACCGTCCCCTCCGTTCGTGAAAAGATATGCCCACCGCCCACAAAATATGCACCCTTTCGATGGGGGATCATAGGCTGATGGAGAGGGGGTATGTGTATGAGACAACCGGCAGCCTGTTTCTTTTTGGGGACCAACACACCGCAAGGGTTTGTGGGGTATATGCCCGAAAGTTACCGCCCCGAAGAAGGGTGGCGCGTGTACATCATCAAAAGCGGACCGGGCAGCGGAAAATCCACTTTTATGCGAAAAATATGGGAATCGGTCACGGCAGAAACAAATGCGGAAGCGGAGTTTCTTTACTGCTCATCCGATCCGCATTCGTTGGACGGCGTGCGGTTCCCCACCTTGAAAATTGCCGTGTTTGACGGCACGGCGCCCCACGTGTTGGAACCGCGCTACTGGGGTGCGTGCGAACGCGTGGTGGATATCGGCAGTTGTGCTGACAACGAGCGCCTATTTCAAAACGCCGCCGCCATTCGGGAAGCGACCGACGCTTGCGCCGAGCGACACGCACGGTGTCGCGGATACCTCGCCACGGCGGCATCCTTGCTGGAGGACAGCCGTCGCATTGCCGCCCGTTGCACCGACGAAGAGAAGGTGCGCCGTACTGCGCGGCGATTGTGTGACAAGGAATGTCCCGTCACCCACTGTGTCGGGCAGGAGGAACGTCGTTTTTTGAGTGCCGTCACCCCCGAAGGGTCGATGGTGTGGTACAGCACCCTGCAGGCGCTTTGTCCGCGCCTGTATGTGATTGAAGATGAGCACGGTGCGGCAGGCACGCTGTTACTGCGCGAACTGCGCGACCGTGCGTTGGAGCGTGGAACACATCTGATCACCTGTGCGTGTCCGCTCGACCCTGCCGAAAAAATCGAACATATTCTATTGCCCGAACAAGGGGTGGGGTTTACCCTTTCCAATCCATGGCACAAGGCGGATTTCCCCGTGTATCGCCGCATTCACGCCGCACGTTTCACCGCGGAAGATATGCTGTCGCAAAAGCGGCAACGGCTCGCCTTTAATCGCCGTGCCGCACGGGAACTGTTGGGGGAAGCCGTTTCCTGTGCCGCCGAAGCCAAAGCCATCCACGACGAGATGGAGCGTTTCACCGTGCAAGCCATGGATTTTGAAGCGGTGGATCGCCTTGGCGCCGCCGTTACCGCAGAAATTTTAAATTCAACAAAAAACAGCTTGTAAAAGCGAACGGGGGTGATACGGACTTTTCTTGATATGTCCCCCTACGGCTCGACATCACCGCCGCCACGGACGAGCAAAATGTCGACCGCACGGCGCTGCTCAAGGAGTATCTCGCCTTCTTCCCCGAAGGCGTGTTTAAGGAAATGAGCCAAAGAGCCCCCCCGTGGTCATCGTGCTGTGCGGTATGGCAAGCCATGAACTCGCCCACGCGCCGGAACACGGGATTGCCCCGTCGGATTTGGACGGCTGGGCAAAAATGCAACTCCCCGAAGTATTAGCCGCCTACGATAACCGCTATCTCACGGTGGAGTACACGGCGGACAATAAGGGGCGCACCTCCGTGTGGTTTACCGATGCCTACGGGCGCACCAATGCCATGGAGGATCGCGCCACCGTATTTGAAGAGATGTACACCGCTTGGGCGAGCGGCGATACCTCCTCCCTCGATTACGAAGACTTGCGGAAAAAATAGAATTTTGCAGTTACATGTTGCGCAACACTTTCACCTGCTGTCAAGACGCCACCTTTGCGTGGGACGGGTTATTTGCGTAAGCGTATACGTATCAAAAAAAGAACCCACCGTGAGGTGGGTTCTTTTTTATATCTCTTTCATCAAATCCGCCGAAACGTCGGCAAACTCCGTGGGGAACACCTTTTCCACACGACGATCGTAACTCAACAATCCGTTGGTTTCCTCCTCCACGTCCGACACCTGCGTGTATACCGCCGCGCACAACCCTTTGGCAACCAGCGGTTGCACCTCCTCGGTGTATAAACGGCGCAAAGCGGTCACAAACGCCTCACGGGTTTGCAGTTTGCCATACCCGTACGTTTTTTCGGTGCTGTACACGTGCCCCTCCGCTTTGAAGGAGTAACCACCAAATTCCGACAGCACAAACGGCTTGTCGCTCACCTTCATTTTCAAGCGGCGGAAATAGATATGGCGGCTGTCCACGTCGGTGTCCGCACCGTGAAACCAACCTGAGTTCGTATCAATGAAACGCGAGGTGTCAAGTGTCCTGAGGCGTTGGTACATCTCGGTTCCGCAAAACTGCCCCCACCCTTCGTTGAAGATCGTCCAGTACACGATCGAGGGGTGATTATACAGTTGCTTCACGGTGCTTTCCATCCCTTGCAGAAAGGCGGTGCGCGTGGCGGAATCGCGGTGCAGACGGCGGTCGTTTCGCAATAAAAACCCCACCGTCGGCAGGGCGGTATCGCGCAAAAAGCGGTAATCGCCGTTGTTCACCATATCCTGAAACACCGCCATGCCTAAACGGTCGCAATCGTAATAAAACTGCGCCGATTCCACCTTGATATGCTTGCGCAACATATTGAAGCCGAGTGCTTTCACTTTCAAAATGTCCGCGGCATAACAGGACGGCGTGGGCGGTGTGAACAAACCGTCACTCCAATACCCTTGATCGAGCAACCCGTGGAAGAAGTAGGGTTTGCCGTTCAAGCACAAGCGCGGCACACCGTTCACCGTTTCCGTCGTGAGGGTGCGCAACGCAAAGTAGGAATCCACCCGATCGGTCGGCGTGGTGACGGTCAAATCGTACAAATGCGGTGTTTCGGGTGTCCAGCACACGGGGTTGGGAATCATGAGGGTCGCCACCCCGTCAACCAGCGGTGTCGTGAGTTCCCCCACCGCCAGCGCACCTTCGGTCGCCCCGTCCACCCGAACGGTAACGCTGTCCAACGTGACGTCGATTGTCAATCCGCGGATATACTCCTCAGGCACGCTTTCCAGCCACACCGTCTGCCAAATGCCCGACACGGGTGTGTACCACATGCCGTGCGGCGCGGTGCTTTGTTTGCCGTAGGGCAACACCTCATCGGACAGATGATCTTCCACCGATACGGTGAGGACGTTTTCCTCTTGCAGAAAACGGGTGATGTCAAAACAAAAGGCATCGTAGCCGCCGACGTGTTCCCCCATGATGTGCCCGTTCAGGGTGACCGCGGCGGTTTGATCCACCGCGCCGAAATGCAACAGCACCCGTCCGCGGTTAAAATCGGGCGGCAATATGAAGGTGCGGCGGTAATAGCGCACCGCCTCTTCAGGAAACACCTCCCCCACCCCGGACAACAGCGATTCGGGGCAAAACGGCACCAGAATGCGGCGGTCGTAGGTTTCCGCCCCCAGCGAAAACTCCCATTCCCCGTTCAAACACAGGAAGGAGTCGCGGCGCATCTGCGGACGGGGAT
>JAZNTC010000029.1:0-5192 GCA_045591605.1 Acutalibacteraceae bacterium
AGTTCTTCTTCGTTATAGGCAAAGCCGCCGCCCGTGCCGCCCAGCGTGAACGCAGGACGAAGCACCACGGGATAGCCGATGCGTGCTGCCGCCGCCTTGGCTTCTTCGAGCGAATAGGTGATCTCGGACGGAATGGTCGGCTCGCCGATGGATTCACACAGCTCTTTGAACAGTTCGCGATCCTCCGCGCGTTCAATACTGCGGCTGCTGGTGCCGAGCAGTTCCACGCCGCACTCTTTCAAAATGCCCTTCTTTTCCAGCTGCATCGCCAGGTTCAAGCCTGTCTGACCGCCGATGCCGGGCACAATGGCATCGGGACGCTCATACCGCAGGATCTTCGCCACGTATTCCAACGTGAGCGGTTCCATGTACACCTTGTCCGCAATGGTGGTGTCGGTCATGATGGTTGCAGGGTTGGAGTTGCAAAGCACCACTTCATACCCTTCCTCTTTGAGTGCCAAGCACGCCTGCGTACCGGCATAGTCAAACTCCGCCGCCTGACCGATGACGATCGGACCGGAGCCGATGATGAGGATCTTTTTGATGTCTGTTCGTTTTGCCATGATGTTTCCTCCTCAAAATATATAACAACTCATTCAGAATAAACGACGTTACCGTTACACACGGTGAGTTTGCAGCGGCCGTACAGCGTGTCACCTGCAAACGGCGTGGCGCGCCCTTGCGAAAGGAACTTGTCGGGATTCACCGTGTAGGATTCGTTCAAATCCCACACGGTGAAATCGCCCCCGAGCGGAATACCGAAGCGACGGCGCGGAGCGATCGCCAAGCGTTCCACCAACGTGTCGAGCGACAGAATGCCCGGTTTCACAAAACGTGTGTACATCACCGCAAACGCGGTTTCCAACCCGACGATACCAAAGGCACTGCCTTCCAAGCCCTTTGCCTTTTCTTCGGCGGAATGGGGCGCGTGATCGGTGGCAATCATATCGATCGTGCCGTCGAGCAACCCTTCCACCAGTGCTTCACGATCTGCTTTCCCACGCAACGGCGGATTCATCTTGAACCGCCCGTCCTCTTGCAAGTCGCCATCGTCCAGCACAAGGTAATGCGGACCGGTTTCGCAGGTGACGTTCACCCCGTCTGCTTTGGCGCGGCGAATCAGATCCACACTCTCCTTGGTGGAGATGTGGCAGACGTGATAGGCACAACCCGTCTCTTTTGCCAGTTTCAAGTCACGTGCAATGGGACCCCACTCGCTTTCGCTGCAAATACCGCGATGCCCGTGGGCGGCGGCGTACTCCCCTTGGTGGATGTATCCACCGTGCAAAAGAGCGTTATCTTCGCAATGGGCAACAATCATCCGCCCCATGGCGTGGGCGCGTTCCATTGCTTCACGCATCATGGATGCGCTTTGCACACCGCGCCCGTCATCCGAAAAGGCGATGGAATCGCAAAGCGATGCAAAATCGACAAGCGCCTCCCCTTTCTGCCCCACCGTGATGGCGGCATAGGGATACACACGCACCGTGGCATCGCGACGGATGATGGACAACTGCTCGTCCAAATGCGCCGTACTGTCGGGCACGGGATTCAGATTCGGCATGGTGCACACCGCGGTGTATCCACCATGTGCCGCCGCGCGGCAACCGGAAGCAATCGTCTCTTTATAAGAAAAGCCCGGCTCACGAAAATGCACATGCACATCGCAAAAGCCGGGAAAAACAGCAAATTGAGGGGACACAAAACGGGAAAGGCCCTTCGACGACAAAAAGTCCACCACCGCGCTCGCAAAAGTCGAGTCGGTTGCTTTTTCGGGGTATTGCAGGGTGAACGTCTGTGCCATAACCGTGTCCTTTCCGCGGGGTCAAACTCACTTGTTTATATTAGGATTATGATACCATAAACGTCGCTTTATGTCAACATAAAAATAGTGTAGAAGAGGTGGCGTTTTTTTTGGAAAAGGTTGTTGCATTTGCCGAAAAAAGGGAGTATAATGGGACGAACTCAACAGAACATCATTTTGAGAGAAGGAATGCTGTGTGAAACGGCGTACCGTGGACATGCTGGAAGGGGCTTTGCTGCCGAACGTTTTGCTGTATGCGCTGCCACTGATCGCGTCCAGTTTGTTACAACTGTTATATAACGCGGCGGACTTGATCGTGGTGGCACGGTTTGCCGGCGGCACGGCTTTGGCGGCGGTGGGTGCCACCGGTTCGCTGGTCAACCTGATCATCAACGTGTTTGTGGGCATTTCGGTGGGGGCCGGTGTGGCAATTGCACGTGCCTTCGGTGCCGGCAATCGACGTGACATCCACGAAGCGGTGCACACCGCCATGGGGGTCAGTGTGATCTGCGGCGTTACCACAATGGTGATCGGTCTTGTGGTTGCGCCGTATGCACTTCAATGGATGGGAACGCCCACCGAAGTCATCGGGAAATCCACCTTGTATTTACGCATCTATTTCCTCGGTATGCCGGCCATGATGATCTACAACTTCGGTTCGGCGGTGTTGCGATCGGTGGGCGATACACGCCGTCCCTTGATCATTTTAACCTTGTCAGGTCTTGTCAACGTGGCGTTGAATCTTGTGTTGGTGATCGTGTTTCACATGGACGTGGCCGGTGTTGCTGTTGCCACCACCGTGTCGCAGGTCATTTCCGCCGTGATGGTGGTGCTCTGTTTGGTGCGTGCCGATAGCGTGTACCGTTATCGTATCTGCCGGACCCGTATTTTTAAAGACAAGTTGTTGCAGATGTTGCAACTTGGCATTCCGGCCGGCATTCAAAGTTCCATTTTCAGTATATCCAACATTCTCATCCAATCCTCCATCAACTCCTTTGGCCCTGCCGCCATGGCCGGCAGTGCCGCCGCCGGTAATATTGAAGGATTTGTCTACATGGCAATGAACGCGATATATCAAACTTGCATGGCGTTCACGGCGCAAAACGTGGGAGCACACCAACCCGAACGGTTGAAGAAGATTCTGTTCACCTGCCTTTTGCTGGTGGTGATTGTGGGGCTGTTGCTCGGTTTCATCGTGTTGCTGTTCGACGATCCGTTATTGTCTTTGTACACCTCCACCTCTGCCATCGACGAAAACGTCTCCCCTGCCGAGATTTTGTCCGTGGGCAAAGAACGTCTGTTGGCGATCTGCTCCTCCTATTTCCTTTGCGGCATGATGGAAGTATTGGTCGGTTCGATGCGCGGTATGGGATTTTCCTGGACACCGATGATGGTTTCCATCGCCGGCGTATGCGGTATCCGCATCGTGTGGATCTTCACCGTCTTTGCGTTTATGTACCACTCCCTCCTATCGCTGTACATTTCGTACACCGTGTCATGGTTTGTGACCGCTTCGATCCATGCCGTCTGCTGTTTCTTCAAGCATCGCAAAACCGTGCGCCAACTGCGTGAGGACACGGCATGTTCATCGTAAGTAACAAGCGCACCCACCGTCGATACAACGGTGGGTGCGCTTGTTATCGATAGATATTCCCTTCAGTGTCGAGCAAGGCAGTGCGCAACACACGAAACGACACCTCGCGCTCCAAAAAGGTGTTCAGCGCCGTTTGAATCAGGGAAGGGTTCACCGTGTCGGTGTTGTTGCAGGGCAACGCCATCGACAACTTGGTGCCAAGCGTGCCTGCTTCGCACGCCACTCCCTGCAAATACGGGGTCAAGTTCACCGTTTTCATGGTCTTTTTCTTGGTGCGTTTTTCCACTGTTACACATTCCTGTGCGGCAAACGCCGCCCATTCCTCGACGGTGCAATCGGTGGTGATCTCCCACCGAGCGGCGGCAAGGTCAGCAGGTTTGCCCACTGCCGGGGCGGCTTCTTCCACCTGCAGCCCTTCGGGCATCACCGCGTTCAGCCGCGCTTTAACCTCTTCCATCGACATCTCTTCGATCAAGCGGATGTCCATATATTCCGCCACACCTTCATATCCCAGCGACAAAGGGGCGGCAAAGGTGACGTAAGGGTGTTTGTTAAACCCTTCGGTGTACCAAATGGGTAACGCCGCACGACGAAGCGCACGGGTCATGGTGCGGTTGAGATCCAAGTGGGAGATGAACTTGGCGCGTCCCGTTTTGGAAAAGCGCACGCGCACCGTCAAAAAGGTGATGCCCGACGGGGTGAGTACCCAGTTGTTATCGCTCATTCACACACACCCCCTGTTTCCAACAAGCCGCGCCGCAACCGGCACACTTTTCACGGCAATTCGGCGTGGTAGCCGCCGCTTTTGCCAGTTCGTTTTCGTTCACAAGGAAGGTCTTGGTCACACCGTAGTCCAAGTGATCCCACGGCAACACTTCTGTATATGAACGGCGACGGTTGGCATAAAATGCCGGGTCTAACCCACAATCGGAGAACACAGACAACCAGCCTTCCAAACTGAAATGCTCCGACCAAGAATCCAAGTTGAATCCGCGACGGAACCCTTCCTCCAATGCCGCGCCCAGACGGCGATCCCCACGGGCGAGCACCGCTTCGAGGAAACTCACCTGCGCATCGTGCCAACTGAGCGACACTTTTTTGGTGTGCACACTATCCACCAGCAGACGTTGCTTGCGTTCCAACTCCTCCATTGTGTCCTGCGGTTCCCATTGGAACGGCGTGTGTGGTTTAGGCACAAAACAGGACACACTCACCGACACATTCACCCCACTTTTGCCACGTGTGCGGTTGGGGGTGGCAAAATAGGTGTCCACCACCTTTTGTGCCAAATCCGCAATGCCCACAATGTCCTCATCCTGCTCGCAGGGAAGACCATTCATAAAGTAGAGTTTCACCGATGTCCAACCGCCTGCAAACGCCTTGCCTGCCGTGCGGAGAATCTCCTCTTCCGTGAGGTTTTTATTGATGACGTCGCGCAGACGTTGCGTGCCTGCTTCGGGCGCAAAGGTCAACCCACTGCGGCGCAAAACGTTCAATTTATTTGCCAACTCTTCCGAAAACCCGTCCACACGCAACGAGGGCAGGCTGATGTTGGTCTGCTCCTTTTCAGTCCACGTGAGCAAACGTTCCAGCAACGCTTCCAACTGCGTGTAATCGCTCGTGGAAAGCGAGGACAGCGAAAACTCTTCGTATCCCGTGGACTCGCACAATGCGTGGCTTTGACGGTCGATGGTTTCGGGACTTTTTTCGCGCACGGGGCGATAGATAAACCCTGCCTGGCAGAAGCGGCAACCGCGAATGCAACCACGGAAAATCTCGCTTACCGCACGGTCG
>JAZNTC010000030.1:0-2006 GCA_045591605.1 Acutalibacteraceae bacterium
AGTGAGTCTTGTCTTCCTAAGACAGCTTGGCCTCCGACTTGATTCAGAATCTCCCCTATCTCACGGGTGAAAAACGTCTGGAAGAAGTCCTGCGCGAAAAGGACAATGTGGAGATTCTCACCGAAACGTTGGTGACGGCAATTCCTGCCGGCGACACCTTCCGCGGTGTGGAAATCACTAACACAGCAGACAACACCACGCGCACCTTGCCGCTGGACGGTTTGTTTGTCGCCATCGGTTTGGTGCCGGAAAACGGTGCGTTTGAAAGCGTGGCCACGCTCGATAAAGTCGGCTATTTCGATTCCGACGAGGATTGCATCACGCGCACACCGGGCATTTTTGTGGCAGGCGATTGTCGCCGCAAGGGGGTGCGCCAAGTCACCACCGCCACGGGCGACGGTGCCACCGCCGCCATTGCCGCTTGTCGATACTTGGATACGCTGTAATTTAAAAAACCGCGAATGTCTCACAATAATAATGAGACATCCGCGGTTTTTCTGTTTTTAAAGCCAGCCGACAATCAAAGCCACCGCAATGACCGCCGCCAGGGCAATGCGATACCAACCGAACACCTTGAAATCGTGTTTCTTGATGTATCCCATCAAAAAGCGGATCGCCACGAGCGACACCACAAAGGACACCACCGTACCCACCAAGAGGATCATCCATTCCTGGGACGTGAAGGGCGCGGTTTCATCATCCAACATGAATTTCAGCACCTTCAAGCCGCTGGCACCTGCCATGGCAGGGATCGCCATGAAGAAGGAGAATTCCGCCGCCACCGCACGCGAAGTGCCCAGCAAGGATGCACCGAGAATGGTGGATCCCGATCGGGACGTGCCCGGAATCAGCGAAAGTGATTGGAACAAGCCGATGCCGAATGCACGTTTGTAGGAAATCTCCTCGAGCGAGGACACGCGCGGTTTGGGCGGAAAGGTTTCAAGCAGTAAGAAACCGATACCGTAAAGGAACAGGGTGATGGCAATCACCAACGGCGTGGAGAGCGCATTGTCCACCAGATCTTCGATGGTGAAGCCCACAATGGCGGTGGGAATGCTTGCCACCAACACTTTGGCCCACAGTACCCACGTGCCGCGCTTTTCCTGCGCGTTCTTTTTGGGCGAAAACGGATTCAATTTGTGGAAATACAGCACCAATACCGCCAGGATCGAGCCGAGTTGGATCACCACTTTAAAGATGTCAAAAAATTCTTTGCGCACGTTCATCGGCCACACGGCATCGAGAAGCAGGATATGCCCCGTACTGCTGATGGGCAACCATTCGGTGATCCCCTGCACAATGCCTTGCAACACGCTTTTTATGATCTCGAACAAAAACACCGTATCACCTCATTCGTCTGAACAAAACGACTGCCGCAATTGCTTGCGGCAGCACGTTACGTATACGATCTTACAGATCCATTTCGTTGAGCAGATCACGCAGGAGAATCAGCTCATCGGCCGAGAGGGTCACACCTTTGCTTGCCTTCGCGTGCTCGGGCGCCCAGTCACGAATGTCGTACTTCGGGGCGTTGTCGTTCCAACTCACAAGGTTGATTTCCTTCGACCAACCGGACGGGGATTGCGACAGCACGCCGCACTCTTTCACAATTTCAAATTTGATTTCTGCCATTTCCATGCACTCCTTATATATTTATGTTTTTTGCTTACCGTTTATGTGCGCGCCAACCACTTTTGCAACCAGTCACGCGTCTTTTTTTGCGATTTCGTATCCCCTGAAACCGCTTTCGAATCGCCGCTTTTGGCAGGGGGAATTTTACTGCTTTGCGGCTTTACGAATAAATTGGGGATGGGTCGCTTCTTCGGTAGAGGCTTCCATCACCGATGCCGCCGAGCGATCCAATTCTTCCGCCAATTCGATCAAGCGCTGTTCGGCACGGCTGTTTTGTGCATCCAACGCCTCGTTTGCCACATCAAATTCTTTGGCCGCCACGTCCAACGCACCGCGCAGATCGTTGATTGCCTGTGAAATGGTGGCGAGCCGTG
>JAZNTC010000031.1:0-5040 GCA_045591605.1 Acutalibacteraceae bacterium
GTCGCACGTTTCACGCATCACAGCCGGTGGGATGGCGTCACAGCCGGAGTACTGCACCTGCTTGTACCCCATAGCCGCCACTCTTTCGAGAGTTTTCACACCGTCTTCCGGATTCTTGCAGAAATCACGGACGGTAAATAATTGGGCACCGATTTTCATTGTGTTGTCTCCTTTTCTTTGCTCACCTTACGGCAGAATGTTTTTAAGCGCGGTCACAGCGGCATCAAATGCCTCATCCGCACTGGCAAAGGAATATGCCGAGCGCGAAGCCGAACCGCTGTTTTCCAACTGATCCAAACCGACAAATTCATTCAGGTGCGGTTCCATCGTGAGCACGCGACCGCCTTGTTTGCCGTATGCCGCGAGCAGTGTGGGCAACTGCCCTTCGCCCAGACCGGGCGGCACCAATTCGCCGTTTTTGTTGCAATCCTTAATGTGGAGATATTCCACGTAAGGGGCAAGCTTTTCCCACGCCGGCAGGATTTCCACGCCGCATTGCAGGAAGTTTGCCGGGTCAAAAATGGCACGTAATGCCGCGAATTGTTGGAGTAATTTCACACAGCGGTCGTCGGTATCGCCGAAAATGTCTTTTTCATTTTCGTGGCAGATCACCACACCGCTCCCCTCGGCCGCTTGCAAGAGCGCCTGCGTGCGCTCGCACACTTCGTTGAACGCGCCGTCGCTGTCATCCGCACCGTAGAAGCTGAACAAGCGATAATGCTCGGCCCCCATGATGTTGGCCAGTTCCAACTGATGCTTAAACTCCTCGAGATGGGGGGCAAAATCATCTTGCAGTTTGATTTTTCCCGTGGGCGAGCCGATCGACCACACGTGAAGTCCTTCCGCCGCCAGACGGTCGCGGATCTCTTTTGCTTTATCGCACGAAACCTTTGCGATGTTTTGCCCGTCGACAAAACGGATCTCCAAACCGCCGATTCCGTTACGTTTCATCGCCGCGATCTGCCCTGCGAGATCACCCGATGCCTCGTCGGCAAATGCCGCCAATTTCCAATCCAACATTCCAATCACCTCCATGGTAATATATTATATTAATTCTAACGACTTTACTATAAAATTGCAAGTAAAACCGATGAAAACCGCAAAATTTGTGTGAATCACCACAATATTCGCATACTTGATTTTCTGCGGCGGTAGCGGTATACTGAAATTGAGAAAATGGGAGGGCTTGAACGATGACACTTTCAGAATTGTACAGCGGTTGCCGTACCTATCGCCGCTTTTCACAAACGCCCGTGCCGACCGCGCTGTTGCGCGAAGCGGTGAACCAAGCGCGGCTTGTAAACTCCGCCGCCAACGCGCAGGTTCTGCGTTATATTGTGGTGAGCGACCCTGCCGTGGTGGCCGCCATTCAACCGCACGTGAAATGGGCAGGGTATCTGCCGCCCGAGGACGGCGTGCCGAAAGCGGACGAGCGCCCCACTGCTTTTGTGGCAATCGTCAAAACCGTCGAAGCAGGCGGCTATGCGGACATCGACGTGGGGATCGCCACCCACGCACTCACCACCGTCGCGTGGGAAGGCGGTGTCGGCAGTTGCATCATGGGCGCTATCGACCGCACCGCGCTCAAAGCCCTCTTGTCCATTCGTGAGGAGGACGACTTGCGGCTGATGATTGCCTTGGGGTATCCCTCCCACAAGAGTTACACCGTCCCGCTTTCCGACACGGTGAAATACGCGTTGGACGACAACCGCGATTACGTGGTGCCAAAACGCGCATTGGAGGACGTGGTCACGTTTATATGAGAAAAGCCACCCACCGCCCGGTGGTGTCTTTTCTCACTTGTCTGTTACGGGAGCCATACAGCGGCGATACGCATCCCACACCGTTTCAAACCACCCCTACGGAACACCGCCGCAGCGCCCACAATGAACTCTACGATTCGTAGGGTTTCCTCGCTTTTTTGTTAGAATTCTACGCATCATGTCTCGCAGGTATAGGTTTACGAATGGGTAGGTTTTGTATTATAATGAATGTACACCAAGGAGGGAACGGTATGGATGCCAAAACGGTAGGCAAGACCATTTCTGCCCTGCGCCGACGGGCAGGGATCACCCAATCGGCTCTGGCGGCGGCGTTGAACATCAGCGACAAAGCGGTGAGTCGGTGGGAAAGTGGGCTTGGCTTCCCCGAAATCACGCAATTCCCGGCATTGGCAGACTTTTTCGGCGTTTCGGTGGATTATTTGATGACCGGCGAACGTAAGGGCATTGTGATTGCAGGAAACATTTTGACCGATAACGTGAAAACGATTGAGAGTTATCCCGAGATTGGAATGCTCTCGAACATTACCGACGTGTCGCAAGCGGTGGGCGGTTGTGTGCCAAACACGGCGATCGACATTGCGAAGATCGATCGCAGTGTGCCGCTGACGGCGGTCGGATGCATCGGCAACGATGCATCCGGACGGTACGTGATCGAGCAGATGCAAAGTTACGGCATTAACACCGAGCACGTGACGATCCTGCCGGACGTCCCCACCAGTTTCAGCGACGTGATGAGCCTGCCTTCGGGGGAACGCACCTTCTTCCACGCACGTGGTGCGAACGCACGTTTTTCGCCCGAACACATCGATCTCGCTTCACTCGACGGCAGTATGTTGCACATCGGGTACATTCTGTTGCTTGACCGCTTTGATGAAGCGGATGCACAATACGGCACGGTGATGGCACGGTTTTTGCACGACGTGCAGGAGCGCGGCATCAAGGTCTCGGTGGACGTGGTGAGCAGTAACGACGGCAACTATAAGAAAACCATTGTGCCGGCACTGAAATATTGCGACTACGCCATTATGAACGAGATCGAATGTTGCAGTATTGACGGCTTTGAAGCGTGCAACAGCGAAGGACGTCCGTTGGTGGACAACATCCGTGCCGCGATGGAAAAACTGGTGGAATACGGTGTGAAGGAAAAGATCATCGTCCACTGCAAGCAAGCAGGTTTCTGCTTGGACGTGGCAAGCGGTGCGTTCACGGTGGTGCCGTCGCTCAAAATCCCTGCTGCCGACATTCGCGGCAGTGTGGGTGCCGGCGATGCCTATTGCGCCGGATGTCTGTACGGATTGTATAGCGGATATGACGACGAAGAGTTGTTGCGATTCGCCTCCTCTGCCGCGGCGTGCAATCTGTTTGCCGACAACTCGGTGGACGGTATGCGCCCGAAAAACGAAGTGCTGAAAATGGAAGAAAAATATGGGAGGGTCATGTTATGAAAAAGGCAACCTATGATGCGCAGGTGCAAAAAGCACTGGCGTACTACGAAAAGGCAGGCATTGTGCTGACCGAAGCGGAAAAGCAGGCGATTGAAGTCGCGGACTTCGGTTTGGACATGGTGGAGGACCTCGGCTTGCAACTGCTGGTGTACATCAACACCGAGCGTGTGTGTGCAAAGGAAATGGTGCTCACCCCCTATCAGACCTGCCCCGAGCACAAGCACGTGCCGAGTTACGGCATGCAGGGCAAGGAGGAAACCTTCCGTTGCCGCTGGGGCAAGGTGTTCCTCTATGTCACAGGCGACGGCAAAAAAGAGGACATTCAAGGCAAATTGCCGCCGTCCGACGTTACCGTGTTCCACGAGATCGTGTTGAACCCGGGCGAGCAGTACACCATCTATCCCGAAACCTGGCACTGGTTCCAGGCAGGTCCCGAAGGCGCTGTCGTGTCGGAATTTTCCACCCGTAGCACCGACGAGACCGACGTATTTACCGATTCGCGCATTGTGCGCGCACCTGAAGTGGAGGAATAAATTATGTTAGTAAATCTGAATGACGTTTTGAAGGATGCCCAAAAGAATCATTACGGTGTCGGCTTGTTCAATACCACCGATACCGACATGCTGGAAGGTGCCATTGCGGCGGCGGAGGAACTGCGTTCCCCCATCGTCATCGGTACGGCGGAAGTGCTGTTGCCGTTTGGCGACCTGAAACTCATCGCCCCCTCCCTCATCGCGGCGGCGAAGCGTGCCACCGTGCCGGTGGTGGTGCACTACGATCACGGTCTCACCTTTGACCGTTGCATCGAAGCGTTGAAACTCGGTTTCTCCAGCATCATGTTCGACGGTTCGGCAGGCGACCCGGCAAAGAACTTTGAAAACACGCGTGAAATGGTGAAGATCGCCCATTCGATGGGTGTCACCGTGGAAGGTGAGATCGGTCACGTGGGTCAGGCAGATACCGGTGACAACGAAACCGCCGACCAATACACCACTCCTGCCGAAGCGTTGGAATTTGTGCGTGAAACGGGCGTGGATGCGTTGGCGGTTGCCATCGGCACGGCACACGGTGCCTACAAAACCGCCCCGAAGCTGGATATTCAGCGCTTGCAAGAGATCCGTGCCGCGTTGGATACGCCGCTGGTGTTGCACGGCGGTTCGGGCTTGTCGGACGACGATTTCCGCAACACCATTCGCGAAGGTATTGCAAAAGTTAACATTTTCACCGACCTGTGCTTGGCAGGCAACCGTGCGATGGAAGACGGCTTGAAGGACGGTCTCGCTTATCTCGACATCCGTAACCGCAAGGTAGAATACATCAAGCAAACGGTGATGGAGAAGATCCGCCTGTTCGGCTCGGACGGCAAATATTAAGGAGGGTAACACCGTGATCTACACCATCGAAAACGAACGCGTGCAGGTACAGGTGAACTCGCTCGGCGCGGAACTGTGGTCCATCAAGACCAAAGCGGACGGCTGTGAATATCTGTGGCAGGGGGACGAAACCTATTGGGCAGGTCGCGCGTATAACCTCTTCCCCATCTGCGGTCGTCTGTTCGAAGGGAAATACACCTACAAAGGTGAAACCTACGAAATGCTTTTGCACGGTTTTTTGCGTAATGCCGAAACCCGTTTGATAGAGGAAACCGAAACCTCGCTCGCATTTGAACTGACCGAAAATGAGGTGACCCTCGCCCAGTATCCCTTCCGTTTTCGCATCGTGATCGGGTATGAACTGGAAGGTCAGACGGTGCACACCACCTTCGTGGTGGAAAACACCGATACGAAAGACCTCATCTTCGCCGTGGGCGG
>JAZNTC010000032.1:0-2606 GCA_045591605.1 Acutalibacteraceae bacterium
CAACATCTTTTATGTGGGACATTACGATATGGATGGAACGCGTGAAAGTTCCCCGGCAGGGACCACCATGATGCGGTATGTTCTGTCCGCACTCACCAAAATCGGCGAGAAGGTTACGGTGATTTCACCGACGCTTCTCAAAGGCGGCCGTGCGGCATCGCGGGAATGTTATCATCAAAACGGATACGACGTGGTTTTTCCTGCTTCACGTGCCAAAAGCCGCAATCCGTTCATGAGATTGTTGCGGCAATGGCATCACCACCATGCGTTGCGCAAGGAACTGGAACAACAGGTGCAATCGGGTGATACGGTGGTGGTGTATCATTCGCTGTTGTTGATGCGTGACGTGGAATGGTTGCGTCGCCGTCGGGATTTCCAATTTGTGTTGCAAGTATGTGAGATTTATTCTGATGTGATCGGCGACAAAGCCGGGTGCGCAAATGAACTGAGGTTTATCCAAACGGCCGATGCGTATGTTTTTTCGTCCGAACTGATGGAACAGCAACTAAACATGGAGCACAAACCCTATGCCGTGTGTCTCGGAACGTATGAGACAATGGCGTTGCCGCGTGATACGTTTGGAGATGAAAAAATACATTGTGTGTACGCGGGCACCTTTGATCCCCGAAAAGGCGGTGCAGCAGCAGCAGCAGCAGCGGCGTTTTTGTCGACAAACTATCACATTCACGTGCTGGGGTTTGGCACAGCGGAGGAAACGGCGGCCATTAAAGAGAAGATCGCATCTTTGGAGAGCGGTTGCACCGTGACGTACGACGGATGCCTGCAGGGCGAAGAATACGTACGCTTTATTCGCAAGTGTCATATCGGGCTCAGCACGCAAGATCCGAATGCCGCCTTCAATGCCACGTCCTTCCCTTCCAAAATTCTGGCGTATATGGCAAACGGTTTACAGGTGGTGAGTATCCGTATTCCGGCAATCGAACGATCCGCTGTTGGAGAGCACATATATTTCTATAACGAACAAACACCGGAAGAAATTGCCCGTGCCATTCGCGCGGTGGATATCCGCGACGGATACGACGGCAAGGCGGTACTTCGCGAATTGGATGAGCGATTTGTGCAAGCGCTCGGTGAGGTTTTGACATGATGCAAAAGATCAAGCGTATGTTGGGGTCGGCCAACAACAGAATTCTTGTAACTAATACACTCGGTGCTTTTGTGGTTTTTGAACTTTGATCTCGGAATCGGCAACGGTGTTCGCAATCGCCTGGTCAAGGATTTTGCCGCAGACGACAAGCAGGCGGCAAAGGTTGCCGTTTCATCGGGCATGTTCATGAGTGCTATCGTATCCCTTGTATTGATGGCGGTGGGAATCGTGCTCATTTTCACGGTAGATCTGCAAAGTCTATACCACATTGATGCCAATGTGGTATCCCGCCGTGCGTTGTTGCTTTCAACCGTGTATGTGTTTGCGGCGATCGTGTTGCTTTTTTCTCACGACCGTATCCTCCGTATTTTACGCCTTGCAGCGCTCTTCGGTGAACAATTTTTTGCATTTGTATTCCACCGTATTGCAATTTCTGTTTGTGCTGGTTATGGATTTCGGTTCGCCCGAGCGCAACTTGATAGCATTGTCCCTCTCTTATATCGCGGCGGCCAATTTGCCCACTGCGATTGCTGGCGTGTGGATCTTTACTACAAAATTGAAAGAAAGTCGTCCGAGTGTTCGTTGCATTGAAAAAGACTGTGCACGTGCGGTGATGAACATCGGCTTGGTGTTCTTCGGATGTCAGATTTTTTATATGTTGCTGATCAACACCAACGAATTGTTGGTTACGTCGTTATACGGACCGGGGTATACCACGGAATATTCCTTCTATTACAAATTGACGTCGCTGGTGTCTACGGTGGTCACATCGGCCGTGACCCCCATCTGGTCGGTGGTAACCAAGGCGCAGGCGGAAGGCGATTTCCGCTGGTTGTGGAAACTGTATTCTAAATTGAAATGGATCGGTTGGGGTGCCGTACTGTTGCAGTTTGCATTTGTCCCCGTAATGCAGTTCGTGATGAATCTGTGGTTGCGTGAAAACAGTATTCAGGTAAATTACGTGACGGCGTTGATCTTTGCCTTCTTCTTGAGTACGTTCGTTTACAGCGGTGTTGTTCCCGTATTGTGTGGTGGAACAGGTATTGCTGAACCGGTACATTAAATCCAAAATACAGGCATAAGAAAAGCCCACCGTACCGGAGTTGTGGATGGGGATCGGAGATGGAATTCTTCCCCTGCCTCCCCTTGTTAGGGGAGGTGGATTCGCCAAAGGCGAATCCGGAGGGGTAGTCTATCGAGAGTTTGTGTTATTTCACTACCCCTCAGTCAAAGCCTATGGCTTTGACAGCTTTCCTCCCGGAGACGGGCCCCTTTTATCCGCTTCGCGGACATTTCCCCCGTGCACGGGGGAATCTACCTGACAAGGGGAGCCAAGGGGTCACAGCCACTTTCCAAGTGGCGTGAATATCCACAAAACGCACAGAGAGGATGTATCTTCAACGATACATCCTCTCCAATTTTGTCCCTAATCCCACCCATTGGACCGCTACCAGTTAAATAGACACGAAAATAAAAGCCCTGTCGTAGAATATCTTTG
>JAZNTC010000033.1:0-2925 GCA_045591605.1 Acutalibacteraceae bacterium
CTGTTTCGGCGACCACGCCTCCACGTCGTAGGACTTGACTTTCAGATCCGCCAAGTCGCCCGAGCAGCATTCCAACGTGCGCACGGGAATATCCAGCGAGCGGAACAGCTCCACGCTGTAACTCCACATTTTGTGGAACCAATCCATGCTCTCTTCGGGACGGCAGATGACGATCATCTCCTGCTTCTCGAACTGATGGATACGGTAAATGCCGCGTTCCTCGATGCCGTGTGCGCCTTTCTCTTTGCGGAAGCAGGGAGAATAGCTCGTCAGCGTGAGCGGTAACGTCTCTTCGGGGGTGATGGTGTCGATGAATTTGCCGATCATGGAGTGCTCACTCGTGCCGATGAGATAGAGGTCTTCGCCCTCGATCTTATACATCATGGCATCCATCTCTTCAAAACTCATCACGCCGGACACCACGTTGCTGCGGATCATAAACGGCGGAATGCAATAGGTGAAGCCTTTGTCGATCATAAAGTCACGGGCATAGGACAGCACCGCGCTGTGCAGGCGCGCAATGTCACCCATCAGATAGTAAAAGCCTTCGCCTGCCACACGACCGGCCGCCTCTTTATCGATACCGTTGAACAATGCCATGATGTCGGTGTGATAGGGGATTTCAAAATGCGGCACGGTTTTATCGCCGAAGCATTCCACTTCCACGTTTTCTTCGTCGTTCTTGCCGATCGGCACCGAGGGGTCGATGATGTTCGGAATCTTCATCAGTGCGGCGGTGAGTTTTTCTTCCAGCGCGGTCTCCTGTGCTTCCAGCGCCTTCAACTCTTCCGCTTGTTCGTTCACCAAACGCTTTTTCTCTTCCGCTTCTTCGCGCAGACCTTTCGCCATCAGGCCGCCGATCTCTTTGCTCACGCGGTTGCGGTTGGCGCGCAGTTCATTGGCACGGGTGTTGGCGGCACGCTTTTCGTCATACAGTGCGCACACGTCATCCACCAGCGGCAACTTCGCATCCTTAAACTTTTTGCGGATATTTTCTTTTACCAATTCGGGGTTTTCCCGTACAAATTTGATGTCCAACATGGGGGTAACGCCGTCCTTTCACAATGCGGGTACATATATACAGAATGCAGTATAGCGTATTTTTGATAAAAAGTCAAATAAAATTGTACAGTTATTTCTCGCGTTTCTAAAAATTCCCCCAATTTTTAAATATTTCCGCGGAAAAACGTGTTTTCACCCTTTACAATTACGGGCGTTTATGCTATTATACACTGTGGTGTACCTTGTAAAACGGGTGCGCAAAGTCTGTATTATTTTATCCCCAAAGGAGGAAATACCAAAATGGCAAGAAAATTCAAGTCCATGGACGGTAACACCGCGGCGGCGCATGTATCCTATGCGTTCACCGAAGTGGCGGGCATTTACCCGATCACTCCGTCCAGCCCGATGGCTGACTATGTTGACCAGTGGTCGGCAAGCGGTCTGAAAAATATCTTTGGCACTACGGTTAAGGTGGCAGAGATGCAGTCGGAAGCAGGTGCTTCCGGTACGGTGCACGGCTCGCTTGCGGCCGGTGCTATGACCACGACCTATACAGCATCGCAGGGTCTGTTGCTGATGATCCCGAACATGTACAAGATCGCGGGCGAATTGCTGCCTTGCGTGTTCCACGTGTCGGCTCGTTGCGTGGCATCCCATGCACTGAACATCTTCGGTGATCACTCCGACGTGTATGCCTGCCGTCAGACCGGCTTTGCCATGATGGCGGAAACCAACACGCAGGAAGTGATGGACCTCGGTGCTGTTGCGCACTTGGCGGCGATCGAAAGCCGCGTGCCGTTCCTGAACTTCTTTGACGGCTTCCGCACCTCCCACGAGATTCAGAAGATCCAGGTTTGGGATTTCGAAGACCTGAAAGAGATGTGCAACATGGACGCTGTGGAAGCGTTCCGCAAGCGTGCGCTCAACCCCGAGCATCCGGTGATGCGCGGTTCGCACGAAAACGACGACATCTTCTTCCAGCATCGTGAAGCGTGCAACGAGTACTACAACGCTGTGCCTGCCATTGTTGAAAAATACATGGGTAAGGTCAACGAAAAGCTCGGCACCGATTATCAGCTGTTCAACTACTACGGCGCCGCCGATGCCGATCGCGTGATCGTGGCGATGGGTTCGGTTTGCGACGTGATCGAAGAAGTCATCGACTATCTCACCGCCGCCGGCGAAAAGGTTGGTTTGGTGAAGGTTCGTCTGTACCGTCCGTTCTCGGCGGCACATCTGCTCGCCGCCATTCCGGCAAGCGTCAAGACCCTCGCGGTGCTCGACCGTACCAAAGAACCCGGCTCGCTGGGTGAGCCGCTGTACATGGATGTTGTCACCGCGCTGGCCGCCAACGGCCGCACCGGCATCCGCGTGATGGGCGGTCGTTACGGCTTGGGTTCGAAAGACACCACCCCTGCCAGCATCTTTGCTGTGTATGAGGAAGCGGCGAAGGCCGAGCCGAAGATGCAGTTCACCATCGGTATCGTCGATGACGTGACCAACCTCTCTTTGGAAGAGAAGCCCGCGCCGAACACGGCAGCGGCCGGCACCATCGAGTGCAAGTTCTGGGGTCTGGGCGGCGACGGCACTGTCGGTGCAAACAAGAACTCCATCAAGATCATCGGTGACCACACCGACAAATACGTGCAGGCGTACTTCCAGTACGACTCCAAGAAGACCGGCGGTATTACCATCTCGCACCTGCGTTTTGGCGACAAGCCGATCAAGAGCCCCTACTACATCAACAAGGCGGACTTTGTGGCGTGCCACAACCCGTCCTACGTGACCAAGGGTTTCAAGATGGTCAACGACGTGAAACCCGGCGGTGTGTACCTTATCAACTGCCAGTGGACTCCCGAAGAGTTGAGTCATCACATGTCGGCTGAGGCGAAGCGTTACATCGCGGCGAACAACGTGCAGTTG
>JAZNTC010000034.1:0-7740 GCA_045591605.1 Acutalibacteraceae bacterium
GAGAAGGCTTTTTGACACGCTCCATCCTCGATGACGGTTTCCGTCATTGCGGATTTTTCAAAAAATTTACATTTTATTATAATTAAAGACAAGAATAAATAGTAAGGTAAGTCGCATAGAAAGAGCAAGGAGACGTGTGTATGAAACGGTGGATGGCCCTTATGTTGATGG
Source organism: Acutalibacteraceae bacterium (assembly GCA_045591605.1). Taxonomy (GTDB): domain Bacteria; phylum Bacillota; class Clostridia; order Oscillospirales; family Acutalibacteraceae; genus SIG588. The sequence goes on from JAZNTC010000034.1 coordinate 172, forward strand.
GGGCGTTGCTTTGCGGCGGATGTAAAAAACAAACGGCAACGCCGGTCGTTCCCTTAACCCCTACGGTAACGGTAACGCCGGCAGGCGAATATGCTGTGGAGTATAAAGAAAGCGATACCTCCGCTCTTGTGGGCGGCAACGTGTTGCATATCACATTTTCGGACAACGGCGTTACGTTTGACGGCACGGCAACCTGTGCCACCGTGAGCGGCAATGCGGTAACGGTCACGGCAGGCGGTACCTACGTGGTGAGCGGTCGATGCACCGATGGACAGATCATCGTGAACGAGCCGAAGGTAGAAACGGTGCGATTGGTACTGGACGGGCTGGATCTCACCTCGCAAAGCAGCGCACCGATTTATGTGAAAGAAGCAAAAAAAGTGGTGCTGGTGCTGGCAGAAGGCAGTCATAATTCCGTTACCGATGCGGCAACCTATACTGAGGTGGATTCCGAAACCAACGAGCCGAATGCGGCGATCTTCAGCAAAGGAGACCTCTCGCTCGCGGGCAGCGGATCATTGATGGTTACGGGACAGTATAACAACGGCATCAACAGCAAAGATTCGCTCAAGATCACGGGCGGTAGCATTACGGTGAATGCCGCAGGCAACGGGATCAAAGGGAAAGATTGCGTGGCGATCCAAAACGGCACGATCCACGTTACGGCAGGGCACGACGGCATCAAATCCACCAACACGGCGGATGCCACCGTGGGATTCGTGCGGTTGGACGGCGGTGACGTGACCGTCGTGGCGGCGCAGGATGGCATTCAAGCGGAAAGCGGCTTGGTGATCAACGGCGGCAAAGTGAAAGTGACCAGCGGTGGCGGCAGTGTGAGCGCCAGCGGACAGGAAAATTGGGGGCAGTGGGGCAGCAACAGCGGCGGTGACACCGCCAGTGCCAAGGCGCTGAAAGCCGGTGTGGATATTTTGGTGAACGGCGGCGCGGTCACGGTGGATTCGTCCGATGATGCCGTGCACAGCAATGGAAATGTGAATATTCAAGACGGCACGATGACCTTGACGTCCGGCGACGACGGAATTCATGCCAACAACATTTTGCGGATCGGCGGTGGTACCATCACCGTGACCCAATCCTATGAAGGATTGGAAGGGGTGGTCATCGCCCTGCATGGCGGCACGGTGCACGTCACGGCTTCGGACGACGGTGTCAACGCCGCCGGCGGCAACGATGGGTCGTCACTGGGACGCCCCGGCGAAAACCCTTTTGCGGCCACCGAAGGGGCGTTGGTGGAGATCGCAGGCGGTTACACCGTGTTAAACGCCAACGGCGACGGATTGGATTCCAACAATACCATCGTGATGATGGACGGCACGGTGCTAATGTATGATCCTACAGACAGTGCAAACGGCGCCATCGATTACGCGGTCGGTTTTACTGTTAGCGGCGGTACACTGATAGCGTGCGGCGCATCGGGAATGGCGGAATCGATCACGGAGGGGGAGAGCCACGCTATCTTCCTGCGGTGCAGTGCCCAAACGGCCGAAACGCCGTTGCGTGTAACCGATGAGAGCGGCAACGCCGTGATCACGTTGGTGCCGCCGAAAGCCTACGGTTCGGCGGTGATCGTGACACCGCAGTTGACCGAGGGGAAAACCTACACCGTGACGGTGGGCGGCCGAGTGAGCGGCGGTACCGTGACCGATGGCGTGGTGAGCGGCGGTACCTGCACGGCAGGCAGTTTGTCAGGCGATGTGACCTTGAGCGGCGTGTCCACGGCGCTGAATCTCGGCAACGTGGGTAGTGTCTTTGGCGGCGGACCGGGCGGTATGATGCCCGGTGGCGGCGGACCGGGCGGAGGAATGGCACCCGGCGGTGCCCCCGTGCGCCCCGGCTGATAGGATGTGAATACGGTGAATTTCAGAAAGCCTGTTGTTTTTACGGTAGGTTTTCCTTGACAAACCAAGTTGTCTGTGATATAGTGTATTAAGTACAGTAGGTTACTGTGCCTTATTGCGTTTTCATATTACAGAAAGGTTGGAGGTGGAATGCCCATGAACAAGACCGAAGTTCCTCAAAAAGAAGGCCTGCGGATTGATGTGCGGCGTCTGTGGAATGCTGTGATCGGTCATTGGTGGCTGGTGGTTGTGTCGGCGATCGTGTGTGCGGTGCTGTTCTTTGTCGGCACGTTTTATCTCGTGACGCCGCAATACACCTCCTCCGCGTTGTTTTATGTAAACAACAACCTGTCCATCGGGGATACGGCACTCAGCATCACCTCCAGTGATATTACCGCTTCCAAAAGTCTGGTGGATTCGTATATTGTTATTTTGAGGACACGCACGTCGCTGAATGAAGTGATTGATTATTCGGGTGTCGATCGCACCTATGCCGAATTGCGGAGTATGATTTCGGCGGCTTCGGTCAATTCCACCGAAGTGTTCGAGGTGAGGGTGGAAAGCCCGGATCCCGACGAAGCGGAAAAGATTGCCAATGCGATCGCTTACATTTTGCCGAAACGCATTTCCAGCATTGTGGAAGGCACGTCGGCAAAAGTAGTGGATTACGCCATTGTACCGTCCTCGCCCAGTTCGCCCAGCTATCCGAAGAACACGTCGTTCGGATTTGCACTCGGCTTACTGTTGTCGGTTGCCTATTTGGTGGTTCGCGAGTTGTTCGATGTGACCATCCGTTCGGAAGAGGATGTCAACCAGTGTTGTGATGTGCCGGTTTTGGCGGCGGTGCCGGATATGACGGCACCGGTCAAAGGCGGAAAATATTACTATTACGGTTCGTCGAACAAGAAGAAATCGGCTTCGAGCAACCAAGCACCGATCTTGCTCGGTCGCAACATCAGTTTTTCCGCTTCGGAAGCGTATAAGTTGTTGCGTACCAAGTTGCAATTCTCTTTTGCAGGCGACACGGCATGTCCTGTTATCGGTGTGTCCAGTGCCTTGGTGGGCGAGGGCAAGAGTTTGTCCGCCGTTAACTTGGCATTTGCCATGGCGCAGTTGGATAAGCGTGTGCTGTTGATTGACTACGATATGCGCCGTCCGTCGTTGGCGACAAAAATGCAAATTTCCAAAGTGCCCGGTTTGTCGAATTACTTGACCGGTCAGGCAACGATCACCGACGTGGTGCAGCCCTGTGGCGGCGACGTGAAGGAAGGCTTTGACGTGATTGCCTCCGGTCGCAATCCGCCCAACCCGATCGAACTGATCAGTTCGGATACGATGGCGCAGTTGCTGACCGCGTTGCGTGAGGAGTATGACTACATTTTGTTGGATCTTCCGCCTGTCGGCGAAGTCAGTGATGCGTTGGTGGCGGCCAAGATGGCGGATGGCATACTGTTGGTTGCTCGCCAGAATTACGGCACCACCGTGGCGCTGACTAATGCGGTGCAACAGTTTGAATTTGTGGAATCCCGTATTTTGGGTATCGTTTTGAACGCCATGACTGAACAGGGTGGGCGTTACGGATACGGTTACCGTTACGGCAAAAAATATTATCGCTACGGTGGCCGCTACGGTTACGGTGCGAAGAGTCAACATTCCCCCGAAACCAAAGAGAAGGGGTAAGGAACAATGATTCCATTGTTCGATTTCCACACCCACGTTCTTCCCGGTATGGATGACGGCAGTCGTACGGCGGCTCAATCGCTTGCCATGTTGCGCGCGGCCGCACGGGACGGGGTGCGGTACGTGGCGGCAACGCCGCACTTCTATCCGCACCGCGAAACACCCGGGGCGTTTCTTGCACGGCGGGATGCCGCGTGGGATACCCTGGGCCGCGCCATGGTGGCAGAAGAGAGCGAACTTCCCACCGTTTTGCCGGGCGCCGAGGTGTATGCTTTTGAAGGAATGAGCGATTGTGCGGAGTTGCGACAGCTAACGTTGGCGGGTGGCGACACCCTGCTTGTGGAAATGCCGATGGCGGCTTGGTCGGATCGCTTGCTGGCGGAACTCACAGGTATTCAGCAAAAGTTGGGGTTGGTTCCCGTCGTGGCGCACATCGATCGCTATCTCACGCGGTTCAATGCCAAACGGATTATGGCATGCATGGCGGACTTGCCGGTGTTCCTGCAAGCAAACAGCAGTTTCTTTTTGAAACGCAACTCGTGTCGTATGGCGTTGCACTTTTTGTGTAACCAGCGCATTCACGTGCTTGGTTCGGATTGCCATGATGATACACGTCGTCCACCCAATCTCGGCATGGCGACCGATATCATTGCCAAACATCTTGGTCCCTCGACATTGTCAAGGGTATATCAAAACAGTATAGAGTTGATTCCAAGTAAATAGCGTAAAGCAAGTTTTACGATTAGGAGTAGTTGAAATGAGAAAAGTAATATCCTGTCTGCTGGTGACGGTGCTGTGTTTGGCAATGGCGCTGACCGCTTTTGCCGATGCAGTGGAGTTTGTTCCCAGCATCACCTATAAGCCGGCTCCCGAGGTGACGGAGACGTCTCCCGAAGGGCATGAGCATTGCATTATTGTGACGCCGGTTTCAAAAGCAGATGAATCCGAGGATATTTCCGCGGAAGATGCCGCCGAATTGAAACAACTCTATGCCGATCTCACCAAAGAAGGCACGAAGCTTTCGGCACAGTGCCCCGATCTGAACGATGTGGTGGCGGATGCCTTGGGTGAAAACAAGACGGCGGACGATCTGGTGGTGCGTGATCTGTTCCACATCGGCACAGATTGCGACGATCTGAAAACCTATATGGGTGCCGACGGTACGGTGAAAGTGACCTTTGCTTCCACGGTAGACCGGGGCGAATCGGTGTTTGCCATGATGTATGTGGACGGCGCGTGGGAAGTGATCGAGGCGGTGAACAACCAAGACGACACTATCACGGTTTCGCTGACCGAGTGGGGCACGTTGGCGCTGATGGTGCCTGCGGCTGTGGGTTCGGACGATACCCAGACGGGTGAATCCACCAACACGGTGCTGTGGGTTGTGGTGATGGGTGCTGCCATGGTGGCCATGGTACTGTCGATCGCGGTGTATCGCCGTCGTGCGAGTGCGAAATAAGAATAGAAAGCAGGAGTAATCCATGAGATCCAAAGCAAAAGCAAAAGTTTGGCTGATCGTTCTCATCGTGTTCCTGGTTATTGTTATCTTATACAGTGGGTTCCGTATTTTGGAACCCATTGTTTTTACCAACAAAAGCGGTGAGGCAGATATTCAGTCGCGTGTGATCGAGCGCGACGGTGTGAAATACTATCCGCGGAAGGACATCACCGTCTTGCTGTTGATGGGTATTGACCAAAAAGGACCTGCAGTGAGCAGTGGGTCGTATAACAACCCCGGCGCGGCCGATATGATCGCGGTGGCGGTGTTTGACGAGACGGCCAAGACGATACAGGTGTTGGCGTTGAATCGTGACACGATAGCGGATGTTCCTGTGCTCGGCGTAAACGGGCGCGAAGCGGCGGCTGTGTCACAGCAGTTGGCGTTGGCGCATACTTATGGCAGCGGTCTTGTCGACAGCGCAGAAAACACGCGCAAAGCGGTGTTTAATTTTTTGTATGGTGTGACGGTAGATTATTATCTGTCGATGCGCGTGGATGCCATCGCCACGTTTAACGATGCGGTCGGCGGTGTGACGGTGAACGTCACGGATGATTTTTCGGCAGTGGATGCGACGATCCCGAAAGGGACGGTGACCTTGCGCGGCGAACAGGCGATTCGCTTTGTGCAAAGCCGCAGCGGAGTGGGAGACCGTTTGAACGTTTCGCGTATGGAACGGCAAAAAGAGTATATGCATGGGTTTGTTGAAGCGGTTAACAGAGCGGCCGGTGGTTGGGAACTGAAAGCGTATGAAAATGCCAAAGACTATTTGGTGACCGACTGTTCGCAGACCACCATGAGCAACCTGCTGTCTCGCTATAAGGAGTATACCTTCAAGGGAGTGATTACACCGGAAGGCGAGAACATCAAGGGCGATGAATATATGGAATTTCACTTGAACAAAGAGGCGTTGGATCGGTTGATCCTGGATGTGTTTTATGCACCAATGAAATAAGAACGTAAAAAAGCAGAGGGTTCGTATGTACGAACCCTCTGCTTTTGTATATTCGTTTAGTCGGTCAAACCCAGTTGCTCACGAATGTAGGAAAGTTGCAACAGCTTCTCTTTCACTTCCTCCACCGACAGCAGTTTGGTGTTGTGGGAATTGAACTCGGTCAACGGGTTGCGGAGTGTATCGCCTTCGTGGAAATACTTGTCGTAGTTCAAATCGCGCTTGTCACAAGGAACACGATAGAAATCTCCCATATCCACGGCGGTGGAACATTCTTCGTTGGTCAGCAAGGTTTCATAGAGCTTTTCGCCGTGACGGATACCGATGATCTTGATGTCCTCTTTGTTGCCGCCAAACAGTTCACACACCGCTTCCACCTGCGTCTGAATGGTGCAGGCAGGTGCTTTCTGCACCAGAATGTCACCCGATACGCCGTGCTCAAAGGCAAACAGCACCAGATCCACCGCTTCGTCCAACGACATAATGAAACGGGTCATGGACGGATCGGTCAAGGTGATGGGCTGACCGCTGCGAATCTGATTGATCCACAGCGGAATGACCGAGCCGCGCGAACACATCACGTTGCCGTAACGAGTGCAACAAATCTTGGTTTTTTCGGGGGGAACGGTACGGGATTTTGCCACCGCCACACGCTCTTCCAACGCCTTGGTGATGCCCATGGCATTCACGGGATACGCCGCTTTATCGGTGGAAAGGCAGATGATACATTTGACTCCTTCTTCGATCGCGGCGGTTAACACGTTATCGGTACCGATCACGTTGGTCTGCACCGCTTCCATCGGGAAGAATTCGCAGGACGGCACCTGTTTGAGCGCCGCCGCGTGAAAGATATAATCCACACCATGCATCGCATTTTTCACGCTGGCGAGGTTACGCACGTCGCCGATGAAGAATTTCAGTTTGTGTGCCACATCCGGCATGGTGGCTTGGAACTTGTGGCGCATATCGTCCTGCTTCTTTTCATCGCGAGAGAAAATGCGGATCTCACCGATATCCGTCGTCAAAAAGCGGTTAAGAACGGCCGTGCCAAAGGAGCCGGTACCGCCGGTGATCAACAGGGTCTTGTCTTTAAAAAGGCTCATAACAGATTCCTCATTTCGTTGATAATGATATAATGTCCGCCAAAGCGGAACGCTTATAACAAATACAGTATAGCACAATCGAACAATATCGTCAAATGATTTTATTGCCAAAAGAAAGCATACGGGAAGACACCCAAATGGTCATATATATGGATCTTATAGAGGAAATATGAGAGGAAAAAGGCGGCTATGCCAATGCGGATCAGTTGCACGTATCGCACGTCCATTCGCGTGATCCTATGGGACACTTTGGGAATAAGCAGAGGGATCAAAATCAGAAGATAATAATTTAAGCGCATAGCAACGTGGCTGACAGAGGCGAACGCTTGGATGAAGGTCACCAATACGAGCAGATTGCGTAATCCGCGCGTGTCCTCGTCCACTAAGTTTTCATTCGGTGCATAAAAAGCATACAGTGCAAACAGAATGAACAAAAGGAGCATGGTCGTCGCACCGGTATCGGCCAGCGTGGTATAC
>JAZNTC010000035.1:0-11828 GCA_045591605.1 Acutalibacteraceae bacterium
AGTGAGTCTTGTCTTCCTAAGACCGCTTGGCCTCCGACTTGTCGCAACCTTCGGGGAGATACACACCGTATTCGCAATTCTTGATGACGAAATCCGTCAACATTTCGGAACAACTGCTGATGCCGTAACCGAACACGCCATATTTACAATCGGTGATCGTCAAGCCGGTGCATTGACCGTTGGGATAGTCGCCGCCGATTGATTGATCGAAGAGCAGCGCCATGTTATAACCACGAATATCGCAGAACGCCACATAGGACCGGTCAATGCGGCGCAAGGTGATCGCAATACCATAGTTATAGAGTTGATCTTTCAACGCCTGACGTGCCGTCGAAGAGGTGGGCGCATTTGGCAGACCCGAACATTCCCAATATTTCGCCGCAAAATGCACGTTCTGGATACGGTGAATATCGATAACCATATCGAAATCGATACCCGTGCTGAGAGGCGTACCGTAGACATCCCACGCATTCGGTGCGTTCGCCGTGTCGACGTTCTGAATACCATGATAGGAGTTCACTAACGTCACTTTTTCCACAAAGGTGTAACCGCCCGTGCTGATGGAAGGCGGATACATAGCCACGTTTTCCGCCGTCTGCTCGGGATACCAAATACTGAAATTGGAAAGCTTGCTGTTGTCGCTCATCGTGATGAACGCCGCACCGTCGATGCTGCCGCGACCGCCGTACACTTCCAAGACCGTGCCGTGAATTTCGGGATGTTCGTCGGGGTTGATCCATTCACCGATGATGGACACGCCCGTCGGCACACGCACATTACCGTAGAACGGATAATTACCTGCCGGAATGAACAGCGCACCGCCGCCGGCATTGTTCAAGCCCTCCAGCAGCGAGTTGACCACCGAGGTGTAGTCGCTGTAATCAAAGCCTTTTGCCGTCAGTTCCTCCGCGTGATCCGCAACGTACTCTTGCAGGTTGTAACCGGCAATCGTCTTGACGCTGTCGTCGTACCCTGCGGCAAACTCCACCTCTTCCCACACGGGAGTAGCCGGTTCAAACGTACCGTCACCAAGCGGCATTTCCTGTGCGGTGGGACGATCTTCTTGCGGCACGGTGAGGTCCACGATGCAAAGGTTCACAATCTTAAACGTACCCGTTGCCCCACTGTACCGGGCAGGCGCATCCTTTTCCGGACCGTTCAAATACAGACGGGTAACGTTGAACGCCGCCGCATTGAAGCTGTTGCCGGCAAAGGAGGAAAACGGAATGGTGATACGCTTCCACTCACCCACACCGAAATCCAAGTCGTTCGGCCATGCCATGGCTTTGTTTTTATCCGGTGCGCCGCTGGACGTGATCTCGAACTGACCGCCGAGATAGCCGCTGTTCATATAGTCGATGAATGCTCCGTCACCTGTCACAAACGTATCCATCTGAAAGCCGACGGTTGCCGGATCTTTATCGTATCCGTATTTGGTCAAGTCGACCGCTTCAAACTTGACGGTCGGCGAAGTCCACAACGCACCGCCGACCGTCAACGTTGCCGTGACGTTTGCTTGAAATGTAGGCAATTGTTTGATAATGTACTCTTTCTCGGCTTCCTCTGCCGAAGCCGCAACGCCTGCCGGCGTCACGAACGGAATCAGCAAGCAGATACACAATACCAAAGCCAACACTTTCTTTATCATAACATTCTCCTTTCGTTCTGTTGGAATTTTGTCTCCCGTCAACATCGTTCAACAGGCCCAATTACACGCATTATTTATATCGTATCTTCACTTATCACGTCAAGAGTTCTTGTTGGTTTTGGTCGAAATTTAATTTTTATGAAAAGTTTTTGTTCGTTTTATTAAACACCTTCCATCTGTGTATTTGAACAAAAAAACAACAGCCACCATCGCAGAGTCACTGCAACCGTGGCTGTCGTTTATGAAAGATTTAGAATTTGCTGATCTTCCCTACTGCGTATTGCAAAATCAAACGCGCATCGGTCGAATCGATCTGGCCGTCACCGTTCACGTTTGCAGCAGCAAGGTTGCCGAGGGTGGTGACCTTGCGGACCGCATACTGCAGAACCAGACGTGCATCGGTGGAGTCGACCTGGTTGTCACCGTTCACGTCGCCCACCTTATCCGACGCCAACGTGCTCTTCTCACTCTTGATGATGTAGAAGTAGTCGATCGTAAAGTCGGTTTCGGTTTCGGGCGCATCGAACGGCGATGCCAAAGCGGAGAACACAAAGCCGGTCACCGTGTTATCGGCGCCTTGGAAGTTCGTCTTGTTCAGTGCCGAGGTAGCACCCCTGGCAATCACGTTGCTGTCGTCGTCCATCAGATACACCGTCACTGTCTTGTTATCGACGTTACGGGCATCCACTTCCACCGCCACACGGTAGTCCGTACCAATGGCAATGTTGGCAAACTTGGCACCGGTTTGATCTTGCACCGAGCCGTCCAAATTAATGGTCAGCACCTGCTGATTCTCCGCATCGGCATTGGAGAGGGAGAGACAAATTGCACTGTCAACCGTGTTACGCATCTCGGCAATGTTGATGCGCCATTCCATACGGTAGATGGAGTCTTTTGCGCCGCCTTCCAATGCGAAGGGCTTCTCTTCGGATTTTTCCTGACCGGTCTTCAGACCGAGAATCGGCACGTTTGCATTTAAGCGGAGACGCACCGCACCACGACGGATCGAAGCCGCATGCAGATCATCCACACGGAACTCGCTGGTGTTGGAGAAGGTGTATACATCAAAGGATTCCACCTTCACGATTTCGGAATCTTTGGGGAAATCCACGTTCTTCGGCACGGCGTAGCGATACTTACGCTCGTACACATGCTCAAACGTGCCTGCATTTTCCGAACCGACAGGAGCAGTGGCATAGAAGCCGGCGGTGATGTGCAGGTTTTCCGGATCGTTATCCACAAGCGCAGGATTGTCATCACGCAAGGAGTTAAAGCCGACAATGTTGAGCTTACCATCGCCGTTCAGTTCAGACAAGTGAGACTCTGTATGGCCGAACTGTGCATTGTACAAATTCAACACACCGCTGTCCACACGCACACCCGCCGTCGGCGTATACCCCCACTCGGTGAAGTTGGTAACCGTGACTTCGCCGTCGAAGGTATCGGTCAGCCAAATGTCATAGATAGGAGTGACACTTTGATCCACCGCCCAGCGTTCCGTGGCGCTGTTGTCTCCGCACTGGTTGTACGCGGTCAACTGCAGGTTGGTGAATTCCACGTGCTCGGCCGCTTCGATCACGACCGATTGCGTGCCGTAGTCCACGCCGTGACCGAAGATACGGGCATCGGCCGCTTTGCCATCCTCTTCCACGAGGTGCACGCCGATGTAGCTTGCGTAGTTGAAACAGTTATACACCAACTGATTTTCCACGTGACCGAGTTGCAGAACGATGGAGTTATTGTTGAACTGTGCCTGCATGGGCTGGTGGAACCTGGAAGCTATTTCCTGCGAGGAGGGCTCGCCGCCAAAGCCGGACCACATGTCAAGAAACGTTCGGAAAATGGAGTTATAGTTGAACTGGTAGTTGCGCACGTAGCCATTCTCCGCGCCGGCACCGATGATGATACCGCGATTGAAGAAGTGACCTGCCAAGTAATCAATGTAGTGGTTATCGCACTTGTAGGTTTTGAAATCAATGCCGTTCCAACCGTTACGGATGGACACGTTCACGATGTAGATGTCGCTGCCCGTGCCGCGGATGGTGTAGGGATACGGAATGAAATCAAATTCATACCAATCCTGCGTCACACCGTTAACGGTGACCGTTTTATCGAGACGATGGGTGGAGTTCTGTTCGGGATAGTTGAAGATGATACCGCGAATACCGCTTCCCTCTTCCATCGTGATGGTGGCGGTGGAGGTGTATTCGTCTTTGTCATCTTCGATCCGCGTGTACACGTACAGCATCGTGTTGAGCGCCTTCGGAATAGAAGCAAAATCCGCCGAGCCGCGCAGTTCCACACCCGTCGGGATGTTGAGCACGCCCTCGATGCGATACTTACCGGGGCGCAGGAACAGCGTGCCGCCGCCACTCTGACCGAGTTTGGTCAAATAGGTTTGGATCTTTTCGGTCACGTCGGTCTCACCGGTGACGTCAATATCGTAAGGCAGTTCAAAGTCGGTCGTTGCCGGCTGTTTCACAAGCGCCTTCGCCTCTTCACGGGTCATCGCCGTGTAGGGCTTCAGTTCCACCGGTTCATCCACCAAACTCATGGTGCAAGAGCCGGGGTTGGAAACGCGGATCGGATTGCCGTTGGCATCCACGTTGCCGATAACGATCCCCGCCACCGTGCCGTAATCCAACGTAATGTGCGGCGAAGAGGTGCGGATCTCGTTGTTGATGAAGATGTTGCTGCCGTTTTGGGTATACACACGACCTTTGCGGATGGTGGATGCCATCACGCTCAGTTTGGTGTAGGCACTTTCCTGATACACCGCATACTGCGTTGCCTGGATGTCTGCGTTGTAGTACTGCACCACACCGTCGTGAGTGCCGGTCGTGTAAATACCGTACTCACAGTTCTTCATAGTGATGTCCAACAGCGATTCGCCGGAACTGGAAGCACCGTAGGAGAAATGGCCGTACATACAATCAACAAAGTTCAAACCGACACACTGACCGTTCGGGAAGTTGTCCATTTCGTCGCCCGCGGTTTTATCGAACAACAGACCCATGTTATATCCCTTAATATCGGAATAGGAAACGTAGGACCAGTCGATACGGCGCAGGGCAATACCGGTTGCGCTGTTGTAGAGATGCACTTTCAACTGGTCGTACTCATCATTGGTCGCAGGGGCGCCCGACAGACCGGAATTCGCCCAATAGTTGGGGGCGAAGTGCAACTCTTCGATACGGGCAATATCAACGACTTTATCAAATTCCAGACCAACGCTCAAGGGCGTGCCGTAGATATTCCACGCATTCGGGCAGTTGGCAGATACTTTGTTTTGAATGCCAAAGTAGGAGTTGACCAACGTCACGTTCTGTACATAAGTGTGGTCAGAGGTCTCGATCGTGGGCGGATATATAGCCACCTTTTCCACCGTCTGCTCGGGATACCAGAACGCCACGTTGTTGATCTTGGTGTGCTGTTGCATCTTAATGAACGCATTACCGTTAATCTCCCCTCTGCCGGGATACACCTTCAAAATGGTGCCGCGGATCTGGGGGTTGATGTCGGGGCTCACCCATTCACCGACAATAGTAGTGCCGGGAGGCATGATGATATTGCTGCGGAATTCCCATTCACCGGCCGGGATGAACAGTGCACCGCCGCCGACTGCACTCAAGCCTTCAAGCAAGGAGTTGACGACCGCCGCGCAGTCTTTTTCCCCCTTCGTGTTCGTCACCGTTACATCGGGGTGGGAGTGGATATATTCCTTCAAGTTATAACCGGCATACACCGAAACGCTCTGGTCGTAAGCGGCACCGACCGTCATCTTTTTGAAGACGGGAGGATCTGCTATGAACGTACCGTCACCCACGGGGAGTTCTTCACGATCTTCCTCGGGCACAGATAAGTCAACCAAACGCCAGTTGATGAGCTTCACCGTGCCTTTTTCGCCGGCATAATCCTCACCGCCGCCCGTCAAGTAGAGACGGATGAAGTCCACTGCCGATTGGTCAAACGTGCCGACAGAAGCACCAAATTCGGTCAGCGGCACGATCACACGCACCCATTCATTCTCTTTGAACTGAATCTTGCGAGGGCTCACAGCTATTTCTTCTTTATCGAAGTAGCCGCCGGAGGTAATCTCCAACTGACCGCCGAATACACCTTCCACAAAGAATTTCACGAAACCCTCTGTGCCCGTAACGTAGGTGTCCAGCATAATAGCCGCATCCTCGTAGCGATGCGTGCCATTGCTACCGGACAGATCAATAGGGTCGATCCTGCTGGATACGTAGTGAAACGGGACGCCCTGGGCACCTTTCTCCAATTCGGGCGAGAAATTGACGTAATGTGGCAAGTCTCGAATAACGAAACTCTTTCCTTCGGCCGCTGCAACGTGCACGCCCGCAATGCTCATGAACGGCACCAACAAGCAAACACACAACAGCAGAGCTAACATGCGCTTTTTCATTTCCTAATTCCTTCCTTTACAAAATAAGTCATAAATAGTATACAACATTACTGCCACTTTGTCAATCAAAAAACAGTCCATATTTATCTTTTTTTGCCCACTGATTTTGCACCGTAAAGATTATGTCCCCATGGCAATCTGCAGATATTACAATACGCATTTTACCGCACGGTTTCTCGTAAAAAAAAGATAAACAGCACAGCGCCGTTTACCCTTTTCTCGCATTTATTGGCATCCCTTGCATCCGCGGAAGAAAAAATCCGGGATGCTCACTTCCATCCCTTCATCACAAGGGGTGAATTCCAAACGTTTGAGCAGCGGAAACAACTCTTCATTCACGCAAACCGCACGCTCAATCTCACGGATACGCCCGGCATTCAGCACCGCACGCACCATACCTTCCATCAGCAAGGCATCGGGTGCTTCCACCGTCAACAACCGCACGCAACCGTCAAAGGTTGCAGTTGCTTTGCCACAAGCGGTATCGCCGTCCCACAAGATGTATTCGCCCTCTTTGTTATCGGCGGGTAGAATACGGATCATTTGGTACCACTCCTTTTTTGATGTATTCGGCCGCCACTTTCTGCATCACACCCGTTGCCATCACCAATGCGCGTACTTCTTTCGGGGTAAGATACCGCCATTTGCCGACCGGCAACATGCCCAGTTTCACCGTGCCGATGGCAATGCGGCGCAAACGGATCACCTGCAACTGCATTTCCTCACACATGCGGCGAATTTGACGGTTGCGCCCTTCGTACAGCACGATCTCCAACACCGTGCGTTCGGGCGATTCCATCACCACGTCCGCATCGGCCGGAATGGTGCGACGACCATCCAGCATCATCCCTTCACGAAACGCCTGCAACGCTTCGTCCGTCGCCTTGCCGCGCACCGTCACACGGTACCGCTTGGGCACGTGGGTGGAAGGGTGCATGATCGCGTTGGCAAAATCGCCGTCGTTGGTGAGCAACAGCATACCTTCGGAATCGCGGTCCAAGCGACCAACAGGATACACGCGCACGCCGGCATTTTCCACCAACTCCGCCACACATTTGCGCCCCAACTCATCACTCATTGTGGTTACAAAACCACGGGGCTTGTTGAGCAAAATATAGGTGGCTTCTTCGGCGGCCGCCAAACGTTTGCCGCTCACCAAAATAATATCGTGGCGCGGATCGGCTTTGTCCCCCAACGAGGCAACGTGACCGTTCACCTTCACTTTACCGCGCGCAATCAGCTCTTCCGCTTTGCGGCGCGATGCCACACCGCGCTCTGCCAAAATCTTTTGTAAACGCTCTTCTGCCATAATTGCTCCTCATTCATTGAAAAAGTCCTGCCCACAAAAGGCATGTATATAACCAAAACCGCTCGTTTGTTCCGCGAAGTGGTCGTGCATGAATGTTCTCGCCCACCGTAATCGGACATTGCAACAAAACCGCTCCGTTACAGCGGTATTCCACACATCCGACAACCTCCCCCTCTTTCACGGGGGCAAACAAAAAGCGTGGCAAATGCACCGTGACTTCCACCGTTTCCTCATCGTTTATCGGCACAATACGATCATCGGGCGAATCAAACTGTAAAGCCACATCCCTTTCCACTCCACCAACCACCGGTAACCCGGGAATTTCTGTCGTGGGATAGGAAACAGCTTTGCGCTGTGAGAATCCGTACTCAAACAATGCCGTGTGGTCATCCCAATCATCCGGCGCATGCAAGGTAACCGCCACCAATGTCACGCCGTCGCGCACGGCCGCCGAAACCAAACAGCGCCCTGCCTTTTTGGTAAATCCTGTTTTTAAGCCAACAGCATCGGGGTATAGCGACAATAAGCGGTTGTGATTGGTCACCGTCACGCGGCGATCGCTAACCTTCACGACGGCCGACTTTGCCTTGCACATAGCCGCCAAGGTCGGCTCTTGCAACACCGCCGCGCCCAGCAACGCCATATCCCGAGCGGTGCTCATGTGTCCTTCGGCATCCAAGCCCGAGGGAGTCACAAAAGATGTGTTTTTCATCCCCAGTTCTTCTGCTTTTTCGTTCATCCGCGCGGCAAACGCTTCAAACGACGGTGCACAGGCCAACGCCACCGCATTAGCGGCATCGTTACCCGAGCAAAGCAACATCGCGCAAACCGCATCACGAAGGGACAAGGTGTCCCCCACGTGTAATCCAAGCGAGGAACCTTCCGCCATCATGTCGGACGAAAAGCATACCGTTTGCTCCCACTCGCCGTATTCCGCCGCCAGCAATGCCGTCATCAGTTTGGTGGTGCTGGCCATCGGGCGTTTTTCGTCTGCCTGTTTTTCGAACAGCACCTCGCCGTTTGAAACCTCCAACAAGATAGCGGAACTTGCAGACACTGTAACGTTTTCTGCCTTTACAGCAAAGTGCGGAAACAACGCCGCCAAAAGCACCAACGAACAGACAACCGCCGTGTATTTCATCCGTCCCCACCCCTTCGTTTACAACGTATGTATACAAGGGTTGAGGTATGCGGTATTATTTCGCCTTTTTATTCGCCTTTTCTTCGCGACGGCGCGCCATATCGGTGGTGATCTGATCGATCGCACCGGGCAGTTTGCTCACGAGCGAATCCACCGCCGTGGGTTGCGTCACCAGCGGCAGGACGTTCACCTTGCCGTTTTGCACGGTGATAAACGCAATGGGGGTCACGGTAATGCCGGCACCCGAACCGCCGCCAAACAACTCTTTGTTGCTCTTGGTGGGAAGGTCAGAACCGCCGCCTGCAAACCCATAGGTCACCTTGGAAACGGGGATCAACGTCAGATCGCCCACCGTTACGGGGGTACCGATCACGGTATCCACATCCACCATTTCCTTGATCTTATCCATAGTAACACCGAGCAACTCACTGACTTTCTTTTCCATCTTTACCATCCTTACCTTTTTTATTTGAAAACCGCATAAATATACAAAGTGCCGAAAGGGCGGTGCGCAGGCCCCAACCCAGTAACGCCAACGGATAGGCGTGCAGTCGCACATCCACCGTCACCGTATCCTTTTCCGCCAAGAAGTTGGGATGAACATCCCAATCTAAGCGGCGAATACGTAAATGCGAAAGCAACAAGGTGCGCAAGGAATACAGCGGTCCCGAGAGTTTCCCATATTTCAGCGCAATATCCGCCGCTTCCCCACCGCCGCATTCCATGCAGACAACACAGTGCCCGAAATGCAAGCGGCGAAACAGACGGCGCATGGTACCGCCCGCAAGGTGTGTCACCTGGTTCACCAGTTCCACAACCCCGGCAATGCCATCTTCTTTCAGTTGAGCGATCACCTGTTTTACGGGATTCTCCTTCTCTTCCTTTTGGCGTTTTGCCTTCTTCTTGTCGCTTTTTGGCGCCTTCTCTTTCGGCTTGTGCGCTTTCCTTCCATCGGTGGAGGAATAGGTGTACACGGGAATTCCGGCATAGCGTATCACCAGCCGCCCCTCTCCATGAAACCGAAAACGGACACCGATCGGCAACAAAAGCAACAGCAACAGTCCAAGCAGAATGTACAAAGCGATCACGTTATGCTCGCCGCCTGCTCTTCGTTTTCGCGGATCATCTCATCCAATGTCGGTTCTTCAACCTCCACTTGGTCACTGCCTTCCTTTTGCGCAAGCGGAGGCAACTCCTCCAGTTTGGAAACGCCGAAACAACGCAGGAAATGCACCGTCGTGCCATAGAGCAACGGACGACCGGGCAGTTCCAAACGTCCTTTTTCTTCCACCAAACCTTTTTGCTGCAACCCCTGCAACACCGCACTGCAATCCACGCCGCGCACCTGTTCGATCACCGCTTTGGTGACCGGCTGGTTATATGCCACGATCGCCAGCACTTCCATAGCCGCTTGCGACAACGGCGTGTTGCGGCGAATCTCCATCGCACGGCGTATGTAAGGGGCAAAATCCCGTTTGGAGCACATTTGATAATTGTCATCCAATCGCAGAATCGTCAATCCGCCTTCACGCGTGCGGTAATCCTGTGCCAGATCTTCCGCCAAACGTTCGGCATCCTCCACATCCACTTCCAGCGCCGCCGCCAACCGTTCCAACGAAACCGGCTCGCCGCTGGCAAACAACACCGCTTCCAGCGCCGCTTGATATTGTTTAATTTCCATATCTTTTATCCCTCAGTCACAATAGATTCTTCGCCCGTCACGGTGAGCGGAATATCGTCATCCCCCGTGACATTGCCGACGTGTACCGTTTGTTCCTCCCCATCGCCATCCACTCGAATGCGGTTGGCTTTGATCAGTTCCAGCACCGCCAAAAAGGTAGCCACAAGATCCGAACGACTCTTTGCGCCGTCATACAACGAACGATAGGACACAGCGGTGCGATCACGCAGACGGCGCAGAACATACACAATTTTGGACGAAACCGACACGATCTTGCGCGAGATCACTCCGCTGAATGCCTGCACGGGAGGAGGTTGACGCCGCTTGCCGCGTCCTGCCGCCGCGTAATACGCATCCAAGATCTCCTGCGGTTGGTGGGTACGACGGTACAACGGATCGGGTTCCGGCTCATCCGGCTCGCGCACAAACAAGTCGCCGCCCACCGCCTGCATCGCCAAGCGGCGTGCCGTTTCTTGGCACAGTTGATATTCAATCAACTCACCCGTCAACTGCGCACGCATCTCCTCCGCTTCTTCATCGTGCTTTGGAAGCAGCATATACGACTTCATCTGCACCAAGCGTGCCGCCATTTCCAAAAACTCCGAAGCCACTTCCATGTCTGCCTCCTGCATTTCGCGGATCGCATCCATATATTGCTCCAACACTGCGGCAATGGGGATGTCGTAAATATTCAGTTTATTCTTTTGCAACAAGTGCAACAGCAGGTCAAGCGGGCCTTCAAATCCGCCTACCTTGTAGGATATGACATCCATCCGACAAACTCCTTAAAACAAACTCGGTAACCGAAACACCAAACACATGGCATTGCCCACCACGCTCTGCAAAAACGAAAGCGGCACGCGCAAGGCACCCGTCACCACCACCAACAACACGGCCAAGCGCACGTATTGATGGTACTGATCCATCCAATACGTCCAGCGCGACGGCAACAGTGCCCCAAAAATACGCGATCCGTCCAGCGGCGGCAACGGCAACAAATTGAACACCGCAAGCGCAATGTTCACCCGTGCAAACACGCCGATCAAAATTAAATACGCATACAGTACCGTTTCATCGGTGTAGTAGATACTGCCGCCCATGGCGTACAGCCCTTCACCGCTGACCGTGAGGATCACACGAAAGATGCCCACGCTGAGAAACGCCATCAACAGATTGGACAGTGGTCCTGCCAACGCCGTCAGCGCCATATCCCGGCGGCGGTTGCGGAAATTGTAGGGATTCACCGGAACGGGTTTGGCATACCCGATGCCGAACAACAGAATCATCAAGGATCCGATCGGATCGATATGCGCCAGCGGATTCAACGTAAGACGACCGCTCCAACGCGGTGTGTTATCGCCCAGTTTCACCGCTGCCCACGCATGCGCCGCTTCATGCACCGGCATCATCACGCCGAGTAAGATGAGATAACCAAGAAACAAAAACAGTAGTTCGGCAAACGAGCCGACGTTACTGCCCAAGACAGACCACAGCATTCCCGCGTCTCCTTTTGACATACTCTATTATAGTATAAAGGATTATGCCGCAAATTACAAGGTTCAAACGTCAGAAAATGCGCACAATTTGCACTTTTTTTACAACTTTTCGAAAAAGATTAAAAAA
>JAZNTC010000036.1:0-1854 GCA_045591605.1 Acutalibacteraceae bacterium
TGACAACTCCTTGGCCCACAGAACGACATGGCTACGATCCGACTTGTCAAAAATGGCTTTCATCACCGCATTTTTGATCGGCAACGGAATCAAGCGCACCAACGGATTCTGTTCATCGTTCACGTTGGTGGCGATCACACAACTCATATATTTGGCGGTGTTTTCCGCCCCCATCTTGTGTTGGATCACGCGGCAGATCTCTTCGAACGTGTAATCCCCCAAACGGGGATCCAGTTCCGGAATGGTGTACATCGCAAAGTTACGCAACGTGTTGCTGGGAAACAACTGCCGCAAATTGATGGGAATCAACAGTTTGATGCGTTTTTGCTTTTTGGTGTCGGGTGTCTTTTCCTTTTGCAGGTTCACGAGCGCCTGCATCATAACCGCACTCATCAGCACCGTCACGGTGACGTGAAGGCGGTGCGCCAGTTCCAGCACCTCCTTCACAGGCAGACGAAAACAGGTGAGATGCAAAAATCCGTCCCGTTGCCTCTCGCCGTACATATGCCATGCATCGGTGTCCTTGCGGCTTGCAGCAACCGTCCCGGCGTTCTTCGGAAAGCAATCTTCCAACTCCTCATCCCGAGGGGGTTCTCGCCGATCCAGCACCCCGTATTCGCACGGGATGGCAACGGCATATTTTTGTTCCAGATACTCCGCCACAAGGCTTTTCAGAAACACCAACGCACCCGTTCCGTCGGCCAGCGAATGAAAAAACTCCACCGCAATACGCTCGTGATACACAATCACCCGAAAGGCACACCGCCGCATCTCATCCTTGCCCATATAGACGAGCGGATAACTATATTCTTCGCGGATGGCAGGCGCCGTTTCCACCTGTTGCAAATAGTACCAGAACACACCTTTTCGCAACCGTGCGGCAATGGAGGGGAACCGCTTGACGGTAACCTCCAACGCCGCTTGCAACACGTCGGTATCCACCTCGTCTGTCAAAGTGACCGATTGCCGAAACACGTTGCTCCAATTCTTTCGTCTTGCCGCAGGATAGATCTTCGCCGCGTTGTCCAGGCGCATCCACCGTAACGGTTTTTTGGTTTTCTTTTTCATCATCATTTCTTGAAAAACGCGACAACGACCGCACCCGGACCGGCGTGCGTGCCGATCACACTGCCCACCGTTGTGTAGCGAACGTCGTCCAGATTCCTTTCCCAAATATGGCGACTGTCCTCGATATATTTCAGCAACAGCGCATCCGAAATACCGCTGTATCCAAGCAACACCGGTTTGTCAAAATCAATGCCGCCCACGGCATCAATCTCCTGCACCAACAGGTTGTTTCCCATTTTGGAGCCGCGCGCTTTACCCAGCATACGGATCTCGCCGTCTGCCACCGACAACACGGGTTTGATGTTGAGCACACCGCCGGCAAACGCCACCGCTTTGGAAATGCGGCCGCCTTTTTTGAGGTATTCCAGTGTATCCACCAGCGCCACGATCACGATCTTTTTCTTTTCCTCTTCCAATATCTGTGCGATCTCTTCGGCGCTCTTCCCCTCATCCAGCAGGCGAAACGCCAATTCCACCAAAATGCCGCTACCCATGGCGGCGCTGCCACTGTCCACCACGTAGATATTCTCATAGTCTGCCGCAGCAATGAGGGCACTTTGATAGGTGCCCGAAAACTTGGATGCCAACGTGATCACCACCGCCGCTTCCCCGGCTTCTTTTGCCTTTTCAAACTCGCTCATAAACGCATCGGGCGTGCCTTGGCTGGTGGTCGGCAACACGTCGCTTTCGATCAACTTTTCATAAAACGTCTTGTGATCGATGGTCACGCCGTCGATATATTCCTCTTCGCCGATATGCACCGTAAGCGGCACCACCTGCACACGG
>JAZNTC010000037.1:0-1595 GCA_045591605.1 Acutalibacteraceae bacterium
TCTTGTCTTCCTAAGACCGCTTGGCCTCCGACTTTTCACTATATCTCTGTTATTTTTGCAGAACGGACGGGCGAGGACGCCCGTCCCTACAATCACATACATTAATTTTCACAAAACAAACAGAGAGGATGTATCGTGAACGATACATCCTCTCTAATTTTATCCCTAACCGCACCCACCGTATGGTGGGTGGTTTTTTTAGTTATAAGCCGTGTCGCAGGCGTTTATAATGCTTCGCCGTCCTCGGTGACGGGGTGCCCGTTCTCATCAAAATGAATCGGCGTGATATCCGAACGGCAATAGCGCTTGATGTCTCTCAAACGGAATCCGTCGCGCATGGTGACGAACGAAAACGCCATGCCGTGCCGCTTGGCACGTCCCGTGCGCCCGATGCGGTGGAGATAATACTCGTTTTCCTCCGGCAGGTCGTAGTTGAACACCGCTTCCACGTCGTCCACGTCAATGCCGCGTGCCGCCACGTCGGTGGCGGTGAGAATTTCAAATTTCCCTTCACGGAATCCTGCCATCACGTGATTGCGCCCTGCTTGCGGAATGTCGCCGTGCAAACAGTCGGCAGAGCGGTTGTCGGCACGCAGGCGCTTATTCAACCAATGCACCGTGGCTTTGGTGTTTGCAAAAACCATCACGCGTTTGAGCGCGAGGGTGTCGATCAGTTGCACCATCGCTGACAGACGTTGTTCTGCTGAATCTGCCGCAAAGGAATACTGTGCGATCTTCGGGCGGTTGTCGCCTTCCGCTTCCACCGAAATTTCCACCGCGCCGCGCTGATATTCATACGCCACGTCCATCACTTCGCGTGAAATGGTGGCAGAGAACATCACCACCTGTGTGTCGGAAGGGGTAGCATTCAAAATTTTGCGCACGTCGCGGATGAAACCCATTTTCAGCATTTCGTCCGCTTCGTCCAGCACGGCGGTGTACACGTTGCCCAAGTCGGCATTGCCGCGCCCCATGTGGTCGAGCAAACGGCCGGGGGTTGCCACCACAATGTGGGGGTGTTTTTGCAAGGTGGCGGCTTGGCGATTCATATTCTTTTGTCCGCCGTAAATGGCGGCGATGCGCACACCCGGAATAAAGGTGGCGAGATCGCGCAGTTCATCGGTGATCTGCTGACACAACTCGCGGGTGGGGCAGAGCACCACCGCTTGAATTTCGCTTGAATGCAGATCCACACATTCGAGCAGCGGAATGCCGAACGCGCAGGTTTTACCCGTGCCGGTCGGTGCTTTGGCAATGATGTCTTTTCCGTCCAACATCGGACCGATCGCCTGCTGTTGTACGGGGGTGGGATGCTCGATCCCCATTTTATGTAATGCACGCACGACCGGTTCGGTCAGTTGCAGATCGCCGAATGCGGCGAGAGTGGTACTCATACGGGTTTTGGTATCCTTTCGGTAATATCGAAGTTATGCCGCAGGGGCTTCGTTGTTCGGCGCCACCGTGGTCACGATAGTAGGAGCAGCGGTGGTGGGAGCAGCAGTAGTAGGAGCAGCGGTAGTGGGAGCTGCGGTGGTGGGAGCAGCGGTGGTGGGAGCTGCGGTGGTGGGAGCTGCGGTAGTGGGAGCTGCGGTAGT
>JAZNTC010000038.1:0-25555 GCA_045591605.1 Acutalibacteraceae bacterium
TTTAGGCGTGTTCGGATGCGTCTCCTCTGCTTAAAACACCGTCAGCATATACTGCAACATTTCCTCGTTGACCGCATACGCATTTTCTTAAGTCGGAGGCCAAGCGGTCTTAGGAAGACAAGACTCACTGACAACTCCTTGGCTCACAGAACGACATGGCTACGATCCGACTTTTTAGGCGTGTTCGGATGCGTCTCCTCTGCTTAAAACACCGTCAGCATATACTGCAACATTTCCTCGTTGACCGCATACGCATTTTCTTGGTCGTACCACACTTGATAGGTAGCAAACTCGTTTTCCACCAAGGTTTCAAAGGTGCACCCTTGCGGTGCGGCAGGTTCGCTGCCCTTTTTCGGAACGGTGCGTATCGCGAGCACCGCCTCGCCCTCCTCCAACGCGTACAGCCACAAAATGCGGCGGTCCTTTTCGTATCGCGTGGTGAAATGAGCGACGAATTCCTCGTCGGTCAAGAGATAATAACGATCGGTATCGTTGTAAATGCAGGAAAAATTCTCCACCGGCTCACGGCGCGTCATATCCCAATTCCAGAACGTGGTGAGCCAACACGTGGCCGTGCGCGGACCGTCTTCGTCGTTGTGCCCGTCCAGCGGACGGCTGGTCGGCCATTCCCAACTGCCGTCCTCGTCCACGTCCCCGGCAGGGAAGTGTGACGGGCGTGCCGTGAGCACGTTGCCAAGGGAGGCCGCGCTGTAAAACGGAGCAACCAACGTCCCTTCGTCCCAATACAGCAACTGGGTCACCAGCATATCGTTGTTCTTTTCGCAATCGATGAATACGACGCGACGATTGCCTTCCATTTCGACCGTTTGCACCGTTTTCAGATTTTGCACGTAGCCGTCCAGCGTGCAACGCCCCACTTCGGTCACCGCGTTGCCGCTCAACGTGCAAAGCGATGCCGTGAGACTTTGGGCATCCGCGTGCAACAGCAGACAATCGTCGTGTCCGTCACCCGTGATGTCCTCCACCGTGAGGGAGGAACATACCGAGGAAAACCGCTCGGCAATGCGATTGCCGTTGAGGGTGTATACCGTCACTTGATAGGTGCGGTTACTGAACATATCCCAGCACACAAACAGTTCGCGCACACCGTCGCCGTCCATATCCCCGAAGGTCACACTGTGAATATCCGCGGAATGAACCGCATGGTCGTTCACCGAACGCCATTCGCCACCGCTTTGGCGCAACAGATTGATGTGGGCGGTGTCGGCATCCACGTTATAAAACACCAACGCTTCGGTCAACCCGTCGCTGTCCAGATCCTCCATGATGAAGGCGGCACGATACTCGCCTGTGCGCGGATATTTGAGGGTATACCCCTCTGTATCCAACGTTTCGGAAATGTAGGCACTGAGCGCTTCTTCCGCTTCGCCGTATTCGCCCATGGCTTTTGGGGGACGCAACTGGGTGACGATGTCGCCACCGATGGTGGAGCATCCCGAAAGCAGGCACAGCACAACCGCCATGCACAAAGCCAGCCACCGTTTACCTGCCATGGGATTCCCTCCTTACGTCATTTTACACCGTGCCGTCTTCGCTGATCGATGCCGTCGCAGGCATCAGTTTCACGTCCACATAATAATCGTCTTTGTCTGCCGATGTGTAATACACCCACACGTCAGGGTTGTCCACCTGGGGACGGATCACATACGTTCCGAGATTGTTTTCCGCCAATGTGATCGTGGCCGACAGATCCGCCTCCGTGATTCGGCGAATGGCCTGCACCTTGCCGACCACACGCACTTCGATCGCTTCTTGCGGCACGGCAACGTATCCTTCGGGCACGTTTTCAAAGGTGAGGGCACTGTGTCCCGCTTCGGTATTGATCTGCCACGTGATGCGTTGGTCGGAATATGCGGACCAGTTAAACGTGCGCGTGACGGTGAGCACCGTTTCGCCATTTTCGTTTTTGGTCACGTTGTCACCGCCGCCCAGCACCGTGATACCTGCCGGGAACACGACCGTTTGCACCAGTTTCTGATCTGCCACCGAAAGCCGTTCAAAATCCAACGATTCCAGCGTGGCGAGTGCTTGGATGCATTCGTGCACCAATTCCTGTTCGCCCATAATGTCGACCGTGGAAGGATTCATTTGCACAAACTCGGAAATATCCACACCCTCCGGCTTGTTTACCACTTCATAAGTGAAGGGCAGTTCCTGCCGTTCACTCAACGAGACCTCCACATCCACCGAGGACACCACGATCTTGGTGCCGCCTGTCGCGGGGTCTCTGTCGTATTGCGCGAATTGAGAATACATAATATCCACCGTGTCGACAATCTCTTTTCCGTCGGCACCGATCTCCACTTTTTGTGCCACGATATTGCCGGCGAACACGCGTTTCTCGCCAATCAGCATTTCGTCATCCACCACAGCCACCAAGCGGGTAATGCTGTCCACTTCGGTGCGTGGGCCTTGCACAAACAGCACACCGCCCGGCAACACAACTTGCGGTGGGTTGACACTTTGGTTTTCGCCTAACTTGTCCACACCGTCTGCCACGGCGATCACTTCGCCTGCCTCCACGGTGAAAGCACGTTCTTCCACCCATTCGTCGCAAAACAGCGACACGACCGACGGAGAGGTGGACAAAATGTTGTAACCGCTCTTTTGACTGTTGCGACCGGCCACCACGTTGATGCGGTTCCTGCCTGCCGCACGAATGTCCGCTGTGTTCAACTGCACACGAATATCTTCGGCGGTCAAGTCCAAAATATCCGACCACGCACCTTCCACCACCACGTCCACCGTGATGGTTTGCTCTTCGATCACCTGCAACGAGCCGTTACGCACATTGGCGGTGTTTAAGGTGCAGGTGATGGTGCGTGTGGTGATGTTGGCAGGGCCCGAAATCACAAAATACCACACAAGGACGGCAAGCAACAACGAGCAGATCATCATCAACCGATCGTTGCGCAACAAACGTCCAAAGGAGAAGCGTGAAAAGCGTTTCATATCATTTCTCCTCCTTGTTTTTGTTGAACAACCGTATCTTGCGAATCTTTTCTTCCACCGTGCGATCCTTTTCATAGGAAAGCAACATCGCACTTTCCAGTTCCGACTTCAACTCTTCGGGTGTGAAGTCGCGGCGCAACGTGCCGCCCTCGGCAATGGAGACCGTGCCCGTCTCTTCCGAAACGACCACCACGATGGCATCGGAGTTTTCACTCATACCCACGGCGGCACGATGACGGGTTCCCATACTGGTGCCGATCTGTAAATCGGTCAGCGGCAGGATGCACCCTGCGGCGCACACACGCCCTTCACGCAGGATCACCGCTCCGTCGTGCAAAGGGGTATTCTTGAAAAATATGTTCCCGAGCAACTCTGCCGAAGGCTGTGCTTCCAACAGAGTGCCCGACGTGACGATATCGCCCAGTTTGGTCTGCCGTTCGAACACGAGCAAGGCACCTGCTTTTTGCTCTTGCAACACTTGCACGGTTTCGCAGGTGGCGGCAATGGCTTTTTTCCATGCTTTCACTTGCTCTTCACGATCTGTACCGAACGTGCGCAAAATGCCAAAGCGCGAACTGCCTGCCTGTTCGAGCGCACGGCGGATCTCCGGCTGAAAGATCACCACCACCAAAATCAATGCGTTGTCGAACAGAATCTTCAACAAAAACAGCATCGTCTTCAACTGGAAGAGCGCCGACACACCGTAGGCCAAAAGCAAAAGCAAAATGCCTTTGAACAACTGCTCGGCACGCGAGTCACGGATCAAGCGAATCAGGGCGAACACCACCAGCGCCACCAGAAGAATATCTACCGTGCTGGTTAAAATGTTCACCGAGCTCAATAAAGTGATGGTTTTATACCACAGATCCGAGAAAAACTTGGCGATTGCCGTCATATTCTCACACGTCCCTTCCTGTTGGTGAAATTCAAAAGATCGCGCCTTTTGAATATATATACTATCCCTTATTATCATTTTACCACAAATTTCGGCTATTGCAACCCTCAATTTATGATATTTTGTAAATTATCTGCAAAAGTTTTTGCCATTCATCCGCCGTGGTGTAGCGCGACGGCGCCAAGCGCACCGTGCCGTCGGGCAAGGTGCCGAAATGGCGGTGTGCAAGCGGCGCACAATGCAACCCCGCGCGCACCGCCACCCCTTCACGGTCAAGCAAGGCGGCGGTCTCTTCCGCTGTTTTTCCCACAAGATTGAAAGAAAACAAGGGTGCGCTCTTCCCCACCTGCGGACGCGGCGTATACAACCGACCGTTTGGCAACCGTTGCAACGCATCATATAGCCGCGCGGTGTTTTGTATTTCCTTGCAGTAACGCGCGTGCATATCCCCCTGTGAGGCAAATTCCAGCGCCGCCGACAAACCGCAGATACCCACCGTGTTCAAGGTGCCGCATTCCAGCCGTTCAGGGAGTTCTTCGGGCGGATAGGGCGACCGCGATTCGCCGCCACTCCCCCCTTGCATTAACGGAGTGGGGGTGTAGCGTTCACCACACAAAAGCAAACCCGTGCCCGTCGGACCGCCGATCCCTTTGTGACCGGGCACGCACAAAAGGTCGATGAGAGAAGATTCCATATTCAGCGGAATCACCCCTGCGGTTTGCGCCGCATCCACCAAAAACACAAGATTGTATTCCCGTGCCAAGCGCCCCAATGCCTCGATCGGTAACAGGTTGCCGAACACGTTGGAAGCGGACAGGCAGGCGATCGCCACCGTGTCCCGCGTAATCAGGCGGCGGAAATTTGCCACCGTTTCTTCCGCCGTGTCCCCCACACGCGCCACCGCAAAGCACGGGGTGCTTCCGCCGGCCGCCACCAGCGGTCGCCACGTGGCGTTGTGTTCCATATCCGAAATGATCACCCGACCGTGCCGCGCCAAACTTTTGAGCGCAATATTGAGCGAGGCGGTACACCCTGCCGTAAACACCACGCGCGCCGGATTGGACAGCCCGAACAGCGCCGCCGCCTGTTCGCGACAGCGATACACCATCTCGGCCGTGGCAATACTCAAACGATGACCGCCGCGCCCGGCGTTGCCGCCGTATTCACGCAACGCCGCCGTCATCGCCGCCGCCACGGGCGGTGCTTTGGGGTAGGCTGTGGCGGCGTTATCAAAATACATCATTGCGAAGAGCGAATACGAATGCCGACCGCTTGTAACAGGCGACGTGCACGTTCGGCATTCCCCGTCACCGTCAGGGTATAGCCGCATCCGTTTACCTCGTTCGGGCGCGCACGCCCCACGTACGCGGTAATCCCGTTTTGCGTGAGCAGGTCACGTCCGCGCATGGCGTTGGTGACCGACCCGACCGCCAAAATGACGGTTTCCTTTTTGTTCACTCGTTCCACCTTCTTTCCGAAAACTAAAAAAGGAGACCCATTCCACTATATGCCCAAACGGGACATTCGCCAAAAACGCACAACGCACAAAAAAAGAAGGCGAGCTGTGCTCACCTTCTTTTTCATCATTTCGCCTTGGGGAATTCCTTGATTTTTCCCACCGCAAACTGCAATATCAGACGGGCATCGGTGGAATCCACCTTTCCGTCACCGTCCACATCGGCGGCCGCTTTGTCAATCGCATCGGCATGGATTTTCCCCACCGCCAGTTGCAACACCAAACGCGCATCGGTGGAATCGATGCTGTTGTTGCCGTCCACATTACCTGCCACCGTCAAACTCTCACCCGTCACCGTCACCGTGAAGGCGGTCGAGTGCTCTTCGTAATGCACCGTGAGCACCTGTTCGCCTGCGCGGTTCGGATTAAACCCTTCCACGGTGAATCCTTTCGTCGTAAAGATGCAGGTACCGTCGGAAAACCGCACCTTAACCGACAAACCGGAGGTGTCAAGGGAATCCCCTATACGGTACACCGTCTTTGTGGGCAACTCGTCAATGAGGACGTATTCCACTTCGTTTTGGCGGTACCACACCACCTCTTGCCGTTCTTCTTTTGTGTTTGCATTAAAGTTCGGGGTATCGGTGATGTCGCAGTACAAGTTGTTCCATGCCACTTTCATACCGTAGATGTTATGGTACTTGCGATTGGTAAAATCGGGATAATGAAGCGGTTTGCTCGTCCCCGTTTTGGGGTCGTAGCGATGCACCGACTGTGCCAGCGAATAATACAAATAGTGTTCATCCGCACTCAAACGGGAATAGTTGTTATCGTAATACCGCGTTGACGAGATCCTCCACGTATCCTCCACGCTGAGCACGTCGTAAAGGGTATTCCCTTCCCAGTAACAAAGCTTTTCGCGCACGTTATCGATGTAGTAGATGCGTCCGTCGAAATGCTGATGCGCCGTGTGGGAAGAGAACCACGACCAACCTTCGTCAAATTTCGTGTCGGTGGGCAGGGTGTCGTAGTCGTTGGCTTTGTGTCCCAGCGCATACAGCGCCCCGCTGGAACGCAGGAAGTAATCGTGATTCACACGCCCTGTGACATCCCACACGGGATCGTCGTAGGTGACGTCAATGTGATAATACGCGCCTTCCACATACGCGATGTTCCATGCGTGATGCATCGCCTCCGAACGGCAGACGTAACTGTCAATGCCGACCGCACGCAACAGATACATATACGCTTCCGCATAGCCGTCGCACACCGCCAAGCGATTCCACAACGCTGCATACATCGTGTGATCAATATACGGTATGTTTTTCGCTTCGAATGCCGCCTGGTCATAGTCCACCCACACCGCCAAACGGTCGTGCAGGATCAATGCTTTTTTTGCCGGGGTGAGATCGCTGTCCACCAAGTCGTGTGTCAAATATTCGGTCACTTCACGGCACTTGGACATCATATCGTAATATTCCGAAGCAGGAAATTCATATTGATAAAACTCGATACGGGAAAGATAGCCCGTGGCATTATCTCTATAAAATCTCCAGTTGTTCACGTTAAACAGTTCGGGCATGGTGTCGGAGATCAAACCGGACACACAGTTGATCACCAGATCGCTGTACGGGATCTTAAAACGCAACACGTTGCACTCATCTCGGTAGTTGTATGCGGTGTCAAAGATCACTTGCTTGAACTCTTGCAATTCCGCGTTGGTGAGGTCGAGGATCGCGGCCGCCTGCGATGCCGGCGGCCGGGAAGCGTAACTGGTGGATGCCGTGCCGTGCGGTCACGCCACTTGCCGCCACGCCCTGCATTGGCACGCAGGAGAGCAGCATAACCACCACGGTCAACAATGCCATACACTTTTTCAACATAGTTTTCACGCTCGTTACCCTCTTCTGTTTTAATCTTTACGGGACAACAAGGCCGCAAATGCTTTGTGCGCTTGATATACGTCCAGTTTCGATACAATTTCAAACGGCGCGTGCATCGACAGCACCGGCACGCCGAGGTCCACCGTTTCCACGTCCAAGTTGGCAATATATTTTGCCACCGTGCCGCCGCCACCGGCTTCCACACGGCCGAGTTCACCGATCTGCCAACACACGTTGTTTTCATCCATAATGCGGCGGAAACGTCCCATCAGTTCGGCGGAAGCATCCGACGTGCCGCCCTTGGCACTGCCGCCCGTATACTTGGTGAGCACCGCACCGTGGTTGATGCGCGCCGCGTTGCGTGCATCCATCACACCGGCATAAATGGGATCGAGTGCCGCGTTCACGTCGGCGGACAGGCACATCGAACGGCTGAGCACGTGGCGCGGTTCTTCCCCATACATCGCCGCGAGATCCGCGATGAAGTAACGGAAGAATTCCGATTGCGTACCCGTGTTGCCTTCCGAGCCGGTTTCTTCTTTGTCCGCCAACAGGGTGACGGCGGTAAATTCCGGCACGTCCAACGAGAACAGCGAGGTGAGCGCCGGATAAGCACACACACGGTCGTCGTGACCGTAGCCGCCGATCATACTGCGATCGAAGCCCACGTCGCGCACGGGCAGAGCCGGCACGGCTTCCAGTTCCGCCGAAATGAAGTCCGCTTCCACAATGCCGTACTTCTCGTTTAAAATCTTCAACAAATGCAGTTTCACGCCTTCTGCCACCGCATCGTCACTGCGGAACGGACGCGAGCCGATTAAGATGTTCAAATCTTCGCCGTGGATCACGTCGCGTGCCGGACGCCCCATCTGCTCACGCGCCAAATGCGGAAGCAGATCGGTGATGCAGAACACGGGGTCACCTGCTTCGTCGCCCACTGCCACTTTCACCGTTTCGCCGTCCTTTTTGATGATAACGCCGTGCAACGACAACGGCAGAGCTGTCCATTGGTATTTCTTGATACCGCCGTAGTAACGGGTGTCGAAATAGCCGAGCCCGTTATCTTCATACAACGGATTGGGTTTCAAATCCAGACGAGGGGAATCGATATGCGCCGCCGCAATGGACACGCCGTCCGCAATGGGGCGCGAACCGATCACCGCCAGCAACAATGCCTTACCGCGGTTATTATAATACACCTTGTCGCCCGGTTTCAAAGCGGCATGACGGTCGAACGGCACAAAGCCGCGTTCCTCCGCCATCGCCACGGCGAGATCCACCGCTTCACGCTCGGTTTTCGCACCGTTCAAAAACGCGGAATACCCTTCGCAATAGGCATCTGCCGCGGCAATTTCCTCCTCGCTCATGCGTTCTGCCGCCGACTTATCTGTGCGAAACAACTGTTCACGCAACTCGTCCGCTACCGTTTTCTTCTTATCTTCCATGGTACACGCTTCCTTTCCGAACGGGATCAGTTTTTTATCCCGTAAAGTAGTTTATATATCGTCTGTGCGCGGCGCACACGTTTGACGTATTGCGCCGTTTCCTCAAAGGGAATGACGGTGAGCGTTTCGCCGTCGGTGGAATAGGACGGATCGGCAAGCCAGGTTTGCACGTTGCCCATTCCTGCATTATACGCCGCAAGCACCGTGTCCTGCTCGGCAAACTGTTCACCCAACAGGCGCAGTACCGACGTGCCGATTTCAATATTGAAGTGCCCGTCGGTGAGTGCGGTTGCCGTGGGCACCTCCTCAATGCCGTCACGCATCATCACCCATTCCATTGTGGGTTCGGTGACCTGCATCAGCCCCCCCGCCCCTGCCGACGAGCGCGCATCGGGCGAAAAGCCGCTTTCGGTGTGGATCACCGCCCAAATGAGCGAGGGCGCGACCCCGTGTTTTTCGGCCGCCGCCGTCACCGTGTCACGGTATTCGGGCGGCATGGGATACACCCCACGCAACACCAACACCGCAACGACCAAAAGCAACACCGTTATCACGGCACTGATTCCCCACCGACGCAAGCGACGTTTGGTTCGTCTTTTCATACCGCATCACCTTGTAAACGCGCAATCCAGCGGTTCACGGTTTCTTCAAACGCGGCCAAGTCGCCGTCGTTATACAACACGTCGTCTGCGCGTTCTTCGTAAAAGGCATCGGCAGGTTGTGCGCTCATGCGCGTTTTGGCTTGTTCAGGGGTGATGCCGTCCCGTTCGCAAATGCGTTGGAGCCGCACCGCCGCCGGTGCCAGCACCGCCACCGTGCGATCGCACATACGGTCCATACCGCTTTCGAACAGCACGGGGGCATCCACCGCCGCGATCGCGGCACCTTGTTCCCAAAACGTCGCCAACCGGTCTTCTGCCAACGCAAAAATGTGCGGATGGGTGATGGCGTTCAGCCGTGCGGTCGCCTCGGGTGAGGCAAACGCCAGTGAAGCGAGTTTTGCGCGGTCCAGCGTGCCGTCTGCACACAACACCGACGGGGAAAACGCCTCTGCCAACTGCGCAAGGCAAGGATGTCCTGCCGCGGTCACTTGCCGTGCCAGGCGGTCGGTATCCACCACGGGGATCCCTGCCGCCGCCAAGCACGCGGACACCACACCTTTGCCGGCACCCGTGGGGCCTGTGAGACCGACGATCACGCCGCGTTTCTTATTCGTCAAGAGCGATCACCTCAAATTCTGCCGCACGTAGCATACGATTATACACCGCCAGACCGATTCCGTCCGACGAAGGGCATGCCGCATACACTTGTGTCACGTCGGGGCGGTCGTCCCACGCACGCAACACGTCGAACAAGCGATGTGCCTGTGCCGCGGCATCCTCACGTGCACCATAGGTGAGATACGGCACCGAAAGTGCCGATTCTTCCCCATCAAAGCACATGGCCGCCACACCCACCGCCGCGTGCGCGTTCACAAACGCGGCATAGGCGGCCGGAGTACCGCGCACCAAGGTCACCTTGGCACGGGGGGCATAGTGTTTATATTTCATGCCGGGCGATGCCGCCACCGTCCCTTGTTGGAGCATCGCGGTCACCGCAGGGTCGATCTCCACGTCGCCCAGCGCTTCTTTCAACATCTCGGCCGTGATGCCGCCGGGACGAAGCAGACGCGGCACTTCACAGGTCATATCGATCACGGTGGATTCCAACCCCACACCGCTTTCGCCGCCATCCAAAATGGCGGCCACACGCCCATCCATATCCGCCACGACGTGTGCCGCCGTGGTGGGACTGGGACTGCCCGAGCGATTGGCCGAGGGTGCCGCCAAAGGGCATCCGGCCGCTTCAATGATTGCCCGTGCGGTGGGATGCGAGGGCAACCGCACCGCCACGGTGGACAACCCACCGCTGACTTCGGCAGGGATGCACGCCGCTTTTTTGAAGATCATGGTGAGCGGTCCCGGCCACCACAGTGAAGCCAACCGCCGTGCGTTTTCAGGGATTTCGGTCACCAAAGCATCCAGTTGCGAAAGAGCGGCAATATGCACGATCAGCGGATTATCCGACGGACGCCCCTTTGCTTCAAAAATGCGTGTCACCGCCACCGCATCCAACGCGTTGGCGGCCAGACCGTACACCGTTTCGGTGGGGATACCCACCACCTCGCCGCGACGAAGCAGATCGCCTGCACGGGCGATGTCGACGGCTGTGTTTTGTAACAATAGCGTTTGCATACACGTTACTCTCCGTTAGGGTGAGCAGTCAAATCCGAACTCCGTTTTGGAAAGGTGGATTTTTGCTCATCCATTGTTAAAATACTCGCCAATACTACTCTCCGTTTTCCAACAGACGGGTGCGATCGGCGGTCAACAGGGCATCAATGACTTCATCCAAATCTCCGTTCAACACCGCTTCCAGTTTGTATAATGTCAACCCGATGCGGTGATCGGTCACCCGTCCTTGGGGAAAATTATAGGTGCGAATGCGCTCGCTGCGATCCCCCGTTCCCACTTGCGAACGGCGGCTTTCCGCAATGGCGGATTCCTGCGCGGCACATTTCTGCTCATACAGCCGTGCACGCAGTACGCGCATGGCTTTGTCTTTGTTTTTGAACTGACTGCGTTCATCTTGACATTCCACCACGGTGCCCGTGGGCAGGTGGGTGATGCGAATGGCGGATTCAGTCTTGTTAATATGCTGACCGCCGGCACCCGATGCGCGGAAAGTGTCGATTTGTAAATCTTTCGGATCGATGGTGAGTTCCACCTCTTCGGCTTCGGGCAACACCGCCACCGTCACAGTGGAGGTGTGAATGCGTCCGCCTGATTCGGTTTCGGGCACACGTTGCACGCGGTGCACACCGCTTTCAAATTTCAAACGGCTGAACGCCCCTT
The DNA here is from genome assembly GCA_045591605.1 of Acutalibacteraceae bacterium. GTDB lineage: Bacteria > Bacillota > Clostridia > Oscillospirales > Acutalibacteraceae > SIG588. The sequence goes on from JAZNTC010000038.1 coordinate 11,547, forward strand.
GCCCGTTCACCACAAAACTGATCTCTTTCACACCGCCGAGTTCGGTTTCGTTCACCCCCACGACCTCCACCGTAAATCCGCGCGAGGCGGCATACATACTGTACATACGGTGTAGCGAATGGGCAAACAGCGCCGATTCTTCCCCACCGGCACCGGCACGAATCTCCACAATCACGTTGCGGCTGTCGTTCGGGTCTTGCGGCAATAGCAAAATTTTCAGTTCCTCCGAAAGGCGTGCCGCATCGGCACGGGCATCTGCCAACTCCTGTTCGGCCAATTCGCGCAATTCGGGATCTTCCAGCAAAAGCCGCGCGTCCTCTTCACGGTGCGTGGCTTGTTTCCACGCGCGATATGCCGTCACCGTGGCTTCCAGACGAGTGCGCTCTTGCATCAACGTGCGGTATTGCGCCACGTCCCCCACCACGGCAGGATCACATAAGCGGTGTTCGATCTCGTCAAACCGTTTTTCCACGTCACGTAACTGTTCAAACATACTTTACACCTGCTGATCGCCCCGCCAGATCTTTTTGATGTGGCGTTCGGTTTTGATACGGGACACCAACATTTCACGCCCGCAACCTTCACATTTCAGGCGGAAATCCATACCCGTGCGCAGCACGACAAACCGATGCGTGCCGCACGGGTGCGGCTTTTTCATTTCCAACACGTCCCCCACTTGTACATCCATCGGTCAAACTCCCCCCATCTTACATATAATAGTAGTATACCATATCTCCCCTTGTTCCTGCAAGAGTAAAAACCATATTCTCGTATCAAATCCTGTCGTATTTTGGAAAAAACGCAGGAAAAAGGTTGCATTTTTCGCTTCCTTGTGATACAATGTAGTAGTTAGGGAGGCGGTAAAAATGCGTGCAGACGGAAAACGTTTGAAACATTGCGATCCTATGTATACCGTGGCGTCACATATTATGCGGCAACGCACCGATGCCATGAACATGATCACGGTGGATATTCCCTGTGAGCCGATGCAGAATTACATCAACACCGCGCGCAAAGACGGACGGCACATTAGCCACATGGCCATCATTTTGGCGGCATATCTGCGCACGATGGCGAAATATCCGTTCCTCAATCGGTTTATTGTCAACTGCAAGCCATACACCCGTAACGAGATTAAAGTCGGTATGGTGGTGATGAAAGCCGGTCGGGACGACAGCATTATGTCCAAGATTGCGCTGGAAATCACCGACACGATCGACGAGGTGAACCGCAAGATTAACGAATACGTGGAATTTAACCGCACAGTGGAAGAAAGCAACGCCACCGAAAAGCTGATCAGCACCCTGCTCAGCATTCCCGGGCTTCTGCGTGTGGGTGTCCCCGTTTTGATCTGGCTGGATAAGCACGGTCTTCTGCCGAAGTCGATTATCGATGCCAGTCCTTTCCACGCGAGTTTGGGTATCACCAACCTCGCCAGTATCAAGACCAATCACATCTACCACCATTGTTACAACTTCGGCACTACCAGCGTGTTTATGGCAATGGGCAATGCGCGTGAAGTGGCGCGCCGCCATCACGGGGAGATTGTGTTTGAAAAATGTATGCCAATCGGCGTGGTGATGGATGAGCGCATCTGTTCGGGCCACGATTTTGCGCTGGCGTTCCGCTATATGCAGAAGTTGCTGGCTGACCCTTCGGTGTTGGAACAGCCGCCCCAAGAAGTAATTCCCGATCCTGCTCTGTAACAGAAAAGGCAAAGGTTTCAAAAAAACCTTTGCCTTTTTTCATGCAAATAAAACAACGGCATCTTCAAAGATGCCGTTGTTTGTTTCTTATTCCACCGAAATGATATAGTAGTAAACGGGTTGACCGCCGGAGATCGCCGTCACTTCCACGTCTGCGCCGAGTTTGGCACGAATGCCTTCGCACACCGCTTCGGCATCCGTTTCGGTCATATCCGCACCGTACATCACCGTGACAAAGGCGGTTTCCTTCCCTGCCGAACGGCGAGAGGATGCCAACTGACGGGTCAACTTGACCGCCGCGTGGGTGATCTCTTTGTCCACAAACGCGACTTTACTGCCGTCCAACGCCAAGATCTCGCCCTTCTTGATCTTACCGCCGCCGTATTCGCTGTCGCGTGCGGCAAAGGTGACCTGACCGGTGGACACATTTTCTGCCGCACGGGTCATGGCAAGCAGGTTATCGTCATCCGCCGCATCGGGATCAAAGCAAAGCATCGCCGACACACCCTGCGGAATGGTGCGCGTGGGCAACACGTGCACCTTACGGCCGGCCAGCGGCACCGCCTGTTCCGCCGCCAGAATGATGTTCTTGTTGTTGGGCAACACGTACACCACTTTGGCCGGGGTGGCTTCGATCGCCGCCAGAATGTCGTCGGTGGAGGGGTTCATCGTCTGACCGCCCGACACCACGTGATCACAACCGAGATCGGTGAAGAGGGCTTGCAATCCGTCGCCTGCGGCAACCGCCACGAAACCGACTTCATTTTCGGGTTCGGCACGCACGGGCGCTTGCGGCGCGGCCGCTTCATCGCTTTCCACCCAACCGGCATTTTCGTGCTGGATCAGCATATTTTCCACTTTCACCGTTTCGAACGCGCCGTATTCCACACCGGCCGACAACGCCTTGCCGGGATCTTTTGTGTGGACGTGCACCTTGATGATGTCTTCATCGTCCACCACCACAACGCAATCACCGATGGATTCGAGATACGCGCGCAGACGCATCGGATCTTTATCCACCTTTTTGTCACGCGCCACGATGAATTCCGTGCAATACGGGAATTCAATGTCCGTTTCAAAGGCGGCCGCCGCGCTCTGCCTCGGGGCAGATTTCACCGCCGCCGTCGCTTCGCCCTGCACCACTTCGCCGCCTGCAAAGACCGCCTGCATCGCGTTGATGATGATGAGGAAGCCTTGACCGCCGGCATCCACCACGCCTGCTTTTTTGAGTTGAGGAAGCAGTTCGGGTGTGCGCGCCAGCGATGCCGCCGCTTCTTCACACACAACCGGCCACACCGATTCTTCCGAAGCATCCGTCTGTGCCGCAAGGCACCCCTTTTCCGCCGCTTCGCGCGCCACTGTCAAGATGGTGCCTTCGGTGGGCTTCATAACGGCTTTATACGCCGCTTCCACGCCGATGGAAAGGGCGTTGGCAAGCGCCGCACCGTCCGCTTCCTCCATGCCTTTGAGACCTTTGGAGAAACCGCGAAACAAAAGCGACAAAATAACACCCGAGTTGCCGCGTGCACCGCGCAACATAGCCGATGCCGCCACGTCCGCCGCTTTGGACACGGTGGGGGTTTCAAGGCGCACCAGTTCACGTGCCGCCGCTGCAATCGTCATGGACATGTTCGTGCCCGTGTCGCCATCCGGCACGGGGAATACGTTCAGTTCATCCACCGCCTGCTTTTGCGCTGCAAGGCAGTTGGAAGCGGAGACTATCGCGTCCCGCAAAGTCGTTCCGTTTATCATTTCAGCACTCCTTCGATGTTGCGAAATCAACCGCGCAATTATTCCGTACGCATACCGTCCACGCAAACCTTAACCGCTTTGACAACTAAACCGGTTGCTTGCTCGACGGTGAAGCGCACCTTGTGTTCAATACTTTCGGCAATTGCCTTGATGTTCATACCGTAAATCACGGCAATATGCAGTTCCACCACCAGACGGCCGCCTTCGCTGCGCACACGCACCCCTTGATCGGTGTACGTGCGGCGAGAAATCAGCGTGCGAACACCCTGACGCGCACCGCTTTTCACCATGCCTGCCACGCCATAGCAAGCCGAGACGGCATCGCCGATGAGGTTGGCAAAATATTCTTCCGAAATCTCAATCGTTCCCATGTGATTCTCAATACGGATCATAAATTACACACCTTTCTGCACAGGGGATTTCCTCTGCGCTTCGTTTCCGTTTTCCATTCAAAGCATACGCTAACACAATACATTATAACACATAATTTCAAAACAATCAACCCAAAATCCCCACATTCCAAAAGAATTGACAAATCCTCTAAAAACATTTACAATATCAATCAGAAAACGAGGTGTTGGATGTATGGGTTGGTTCGGACGGCGGAAAGCCCTGAAAGAACGGGAGGAACTGTTCGCCCGTGTGTGCGAAAAAGCCATTAAATATGTAGCCAGACGGCAGGTGCGCGACGACGGCTCGACCGAAGAGATTGTGCTCGGAAAAGGCGGACGGGTGTCACACGGAAACGGCTATTTTATGGTGGATGCCGCCGCAGGCGAAGTGTTTCGCTGTGACGAGAACACGGTGCGCTGTGCCGAATTGCTCAGCCGTGACGGCGTGGTGGTGCAGGGTGTAAACACTCACACGAATGCCGAAGACACCGTTGTGGCATACTATGTGTACTATCGGTAAGGAGATGTATATATGATCTTTCCTTCCTTTTTGAAACCGCAGGATCTCATCGGTATTCCTGCCCCCAGCGCCGGGATTGAAGCCGAGGATCACACGGCATTTGATCTTTCACTTTCACACATTCGTGCGCGCGGTTACCGCACCCGTGAAACCGCATCCGTGCGAAACGGTGGTGTGGTGAGTGCACCCCCTGCGGTGCGTGCCGCCGAATTGAACGCGCTGTTTTGTGACCCTGCCGTGCGCATGGTGTGGTGTGCCGCCGGCGGCGACTTTTTGCTGGATATGCTCCCCCACGTGGACTGGCAGGCCGCGGTGCGCGACCCGAAATGGGTGCAAGGGTATTCCGATCCCACCTCGCTCTTATACACCCTCACCACCGTTTATGATATTGCCACGATTTACGGCAACAACGCCGGTGGATTCGATGCCGAACAACCGGCTTCTGATGCGTTGTATTCCTTGTCACTGATTGGCGGTGAGGTGGCAACACAGCACAGTTTTGATACCTTCACCCATCGACACACCGACGAGGGCGCAAAACCCGTGTATTGGGACACGCCGCGCGGTGCGGTGAATCTGCAAGGACGTTTGCTCGGCGGTTGCCTTGACTGCCTTTCGGACATTTTGGGCACGCCATATGACGGCACCGCCGCGTTTGTTGAACGGTACAAAGCGGACGGTATTCTGTGGTATTTCGATATTTTTGCCCTGTCTGCCGAAGCGGTGTACCGCACCCTGTGGCGTATGCGTGAAAACGGATGGTTTGTCCACGCACGCGGTGTGATGGTGGGGCGCATTTGCTTCCCCTCCTCACAATTAGATTTATCCTACCGCGATATGATCGCCAAAGCGTTGCCCGACCTGCCGCTGATTTTGGAAGCGGACGTGGGGCACGTGCCGCCGCGCATGACCTTGATCAACGGTGCAATGGCAACCCTGGAAGCAGCCGACGGACGCGGCTTGTTACACATGACATTGGAGTGATACTTATGACAAAAAAGCCTTCGCTCCCTGCTTTGTGAGATGACACTTACCGAGAAATTGGGTGAACTGCAACAGATGCCCGGGTAATATTTTCGGACGATCGCATGGAAACGGGCATCAACACCGCCTTCGATTATACCGATTGGCAGAACAAGTGAAAAAAGAAGCCACCGTACGGTGGGTTCTTTTTTCACTTGTTTTTACGGCTGTCGATGAAATCTTGCAGAATGATGACCGCCGACACGGTGTCCACCACCGCTTTGCGTTTTTTACCGCGGGTGTTGGTTTCGTTCAAAAACCCAATGGCGGACACAGTGGTCAACCGCTCGTCCCACAGGGTATACGGCAAAGCGGTACGTTCCGCCAATGCGGCGGCAAATTCTTCCGCACGCACGGCGCTTTCTCCGCGACTGCCGTCCATATTGCGCGGATGTCCCACCACCAGATGCTCTGCACGGTGTTCCACCGCCAGCGCCGCCACCTTGTCCAGCAGGCGATCGCGATTGTGCTCGGTCACCGTGCCGATCGGCGATGCCAAAATTTCCCGTTCATCCGAAACAGCCACGCCGGTGCGTTGCAATCCCAGATCCACTGCCAATATACGCATACTGCTTGTCCTACCTGTAAATATAGTCTTGCGGCATCAACGGTGTTTTGTCCACCCCATGCTTTTCGATATAGGTTTGGGGATTCACGTCGTCATAAACGAACGCACGTAACACCTTGGTGGCAAATTCGAAGTTGTAGTACACGGTGGAGGACCCCGTCTGCTCGCGGTAATCCGCATTGATGACATAATCCATCAGCGGCACACGGGTCTGCTCAAAGGTGAATCCGCCCAACACGTCGGTGGCAAGCCCGACAATATCGGTGTAGGAAAGCGAGGTGCGCACGTACGGCAACAACGCTTCCGCCAACGCCGGGAATTTGGACATACCCATCGTCATCACGCGGTTGAACAGCGCTTCCATCACCACGCGCTGACGGTCGGTACGACCGAAGTCATCACGACCGCCCTCAGCGGTGTGCACCGAACGGATACGCGACCAACACACCGCTTGCACGCCGGTCAACACCTGCTTGCCTGCACGGCGAATCTGATCCTTTTCGGTGCCGAACTTGGTGTCGGATGCCGCAATCAATTCGTTCGCCTCCACGCGCTCCGCTTCGGTGATCGACACCTCCACGCCGCCGACGGCATCCACAATTTGTATCATACCGGCGAAATTAACGGTGGCGTAATGCTGAATATTCAACCCAAAATGCTTGTTGAGGGTTTTGAGCGCCAATTCCGGACCGCCGCGCCCGTATGCCGAGTTGATCTTGGCGTAACCGCGTCCGTCCAAATACACCAAACTGTCGCGCATGATGGAGGTGATTTTCACCTTATCGTGCACTTCGTCAATGCTGATGATCATAATGGAGTCGGTGTTGCCCGAAAAACTCTTACTGCGCGAATCCACACCAAACAGCGCAATGTTGGTCACTTCTTTGGGAAGTTGTGCCGCTTCCTCGCTGATACCGAGCTGTTCATTCGTCATCTCGCGGAATTCTTTATCGTAATCGTAATCGTATTTCCACATAAGGAGTCCCAGCGCCGATGAGCCGATGCCACCCAGCATGAGCACCACGACCATCGTGATGATCAACCCTTTGAACATACGTGTCTTTTTCACGGGCACTTGCGCGACCTCTTCTGCCGCATGTTTCGCCATAACCGTTCTCCTTTCCGTCGGTCGTCTGTCCGACATATATTCACAGTATACCCATACTATAACAACCGACTCCTAAAAAGTCAAGAAACAAAATTGTAACCTTTTTCAAACAGGCACAATACGGTCGAGGTGGAAGGAATAGAGCAGGCATTCGTTCACGGCTTCGCCAAGTCCTTCTTCCAACGCGTGGGCATACAGTTTAAGCTGTGCACGATAGTGTTCTGCCAATTCGTCGCCCGTGTCCACACGGTCGGTTTTGTAATCCACGATCACCCAACCGCCGTTTTCATAAAACAAGCAGTCCACAATGCCCTGCACCAACACCGTTTCCCCTGCCGCCACCGATTCATCCAACGATTCCACGCAGGCGGACGCCGGATATTCCACCGTGAAGGCATATTCACGCCGCACCGCCGAGGCGTTTGCCATACGCTGATACAACGCGCTTTTGAAGAACCGTTGCAGATGCGAACGGGACAGCGATGCCGCTTGCGCCGCCGTTAAGAAGCCGCCGCTTGTGAGCCGCCCGATCTCCCCTTCCGCATCCACCGCTGCCGCCGCGAAGTCGGCCAGTTGCATAAACTGGTGCATCGCCGTGCCGCGTTCGGCAGGAGACAAGGTGGTTTCGCTGAAAAATGCCGGACGCGAAGTGGCCACAAACCCTTCGCGCAACGCCCCGTGTGCCAAGGTGGATGCCGCCATTTTCACAGGCACGTTCCCCAGCGCTTTGTAGGGGTATTCGTATGCCGTGCGCGCTTGCAAGGCGGCAAGGTATGCTTCGTCCACCGCCGCATCCTTTGCGGTTTCTTCCCACGCGAATGCATCGGCAGGGGGCACTCCCGCACGGCGCACCGTGAGAGCGGTTTTGCACGGCAATGTCGACATGGTGGGCATCGATGCCATCATGCGCAATTCACCCGCATCGGGGTGGCGCATCAATCCCATCAAAACCCAATCACCGAGTCCCGATGCCTCCATCAAGGCGCCGCTCGGAATCTCCTCGCCACAAGAGACTGCCACCGCCGCTTTGACGATTTTTTGACGAATATCCGCGGTCATCACCATGCACAGCCGTTCACGCGCACGGGTCAATGCCACGTACAGCACGCGCAGTTCCTCCGCACAGGAATCGCGATGGATGCGCTGTGCCAAGGCGTGTTTCTGCACGGTTTTTTGTTTTGTCAACCCTTCGGTGTCGCGCCAGATGGTGCCCACACCGAGTTCGCGATGAAGCAACAAAGCGGAACGGGCATCCTGTTCGTTGAATTGCGTGCCGAGCCCTGCCATAAACACCACGGGAAATTCCAACCCTTTGGAGGCGTGCACGCTCATCACCTGCACCACGTTTTCACCGCCCACCACCGTGGCAGGCTCCCGTTCTTGCTTGCTGTCGCGATCGATAAACCGCACAAATGCCGATAAACCGCGGTATCCGCGACTTTCAAATCCGCGTGCGGTATCCAACAGTTTTTTGAGGTTTGCCACGCGTTGTTCACCGCGCGGACAAGCCCCCATCACCGACAGCAGAGAAAATTCTTCGTAAATCTGCGAAAGCAGGCGATCCGCCGCCGCGGTGGCGGCAATGGTGCGCAACCGCTCGGTCTGTTGCAAAAATGCCGTGAGCCGTTCGCCAAGCGCCCCTTCCTCCCGTGCCGCACGGCGTACCGCCGAAAAGAGCGGCAGTTTGCGAAAACGACGGCGCACCGCCGCCATATCGTCGGGCGTGAAGGCAAACAGCGGCGACATCAACACCGCCAACAGTGACACGTCTGCCAACGGGTTGTCCAAAAAGCGCAACAACGCCACCGTCATTGCCACTTCCTGCGCTTTGTAAAAACCGCTGCCGCCTTCGGTCACGGTGGGGATGCCCAAACGGTTCAACTCGTCCGCATAGGCGGAGGCACGTCCTTTTTTGCTGCGAAGCAAGATGCAGATATCTCCGAATCGGAGCGGACGTTCCCCTTCGTTTTTATCGTTCACCGTCACGGTGCCCAACATTTCACGAATGCGTTTGGCGATCACACGGGCTTCCGCCGTGTTGACACTTTCACCTGCTTCAACGCTGTCCTTATCCACCAAAATCAGTTCGGCCGCTTCCTCTTCACAAACGGGATAACTCGCCTGAAACACCAGTTGTTCCTTATCTTTATAGTTTACACCACAGGTCTCTTTGGTCATCAACTGTTCAAACAAGAGGTTGACCGTTTCGGTCACACTTTCGCGGCTGCGGAAGTTGTGACCCAAGCGAATGAGCGACGGATAGGTTACGCCGTCATATGGTGTATAGCCTTCCTGCCGCCGCATAAACAAGGAGGGGGTTGCGTTGCGGAAGGAATAGATGCTCTGTTTCACGTCACCCACAAAAAAGAGGTTGTCCTCGCCGCGCGACAGGGCAGAAAACAAACTTTCCTGCGTGGGGTTGGTGTCTTGGTATTCATCCACCATCACGTGGACAAAGCGTTCACTCACCTCGCTTGCCAAGGCGGAGGGGCGCAACGCGCCGTCCTCCCCTTCTTCGGTGAGCAGTTGTAACGCCATATGTTCCAAATCGTTAAAATCCAGAAGACCGCGTGCCGTTTTCTTTTCGGCATAGCGCCTCTCAAACGCATCCGTCACCGAAAGCAACGCTTCCACCACGGGCGCCATGGCGGCGGTGTGCAAAGCGGCCGCCGCTTCGCTTTCCACCATCAACAGCGGCAGCGCTTGGATTCTTTTCTTGATTTTGTCACGTTCTTCCCTGATAAACTTTTTCAGCACTTCATCGGTGCAGTTTTTCGCCGGCTTCAAGGTGTCAAACGACACACGTCCCAATCGATCCAACTGCTCGTCCCACGAAAGTGTCGTCAATGTGCCGAGCAACAAAGACAACGTTTCGGCATCGCCTTGCAACGCGGCAGTATAGGGTGCAAGCGAATCGTCTCCCTCCGCAAGCGCAATCAAGCCGCGAGTCTTCTGCAAATACCACGTAAGGCGCGACAGCACCGTTTGACGGATTTCTTCCCCAAACGGCGTTTCGCTGATGGGGCGGGTGTCGCGATAGGCGGCAATCGCCGCTTCACACCAACGGGACGGTTGCGGATGCGCCTGCATAAAGCCGTACAGTTTCTTGATCTGTTCTTCCAACGTCGCATCGCTGCGCTCACTGCCCAGCAGATCCACCAGTTGCAAAAACGCAGGATCGGCCGTGGCATACGCCTCTTCCAGCACTTCTCCCAACGCTTCTTCCTGCAACGGCAAGGTCTGCGCTTCATCCCCCACCGAAAACAGCGGAGATACGTTTTCGAACCGATGAAAATGCTCACGAATCAAGTCGCCGCAAAAGCCGTGCACCGTGCTGATGGATGCACCCGGCAACAACATCAACTGCCGTGTCAGACGGCGATCGCCCGGCTTTTCTGCCAAGCGTTTACGCAACGCCACCCCGAGGCGTTGCTTCATTTCGGCCGCCGCCGCTTTGGTGAAGGTCACCACCAACAGGCGATCCACGTCCACGGGATTCGCCTCATCCGTGATCAGACGCACAATGCGTTCAATCAGCACCGTGGTTTTGCCCGATCCGGCCGCCGCCGACACCAACACCGTGCCGCGTGCATCCAGACATTGTTCTTGTTCGGGTGTCCATCCCATAGCCGTCACCTGCCTTTACAAAAAATCGTCTGCCGAACGGCAGACGTATTTTCATTATATCTGCTCTACATACCGCTTGATGGCGGCAAAGGATCGATCGCTCAAATTGTGTTCGATCTTGCACGCATCTTCGGCGGCAATTTCTTCTTCTACACCCAACCGCACAAGCAACGACGTAATCAGCGTGTGACGCTCATACATCTTTTCCGCCACTTCACGTCCTGCATCGGTCAGCGAGATGAATCCGTCGGCATCCACCACGATAAATCCGCCTTGTCGCAACAAACCCATGGCACGGCTCACACTGGGTTTCGAATAGCCCATATAGTCGCCCACGTCCACCGATCGCACCGCCGCACGCTCTTTCGAGAGGATGTAAATCGTTTCCAAATACATCTGCCCCGATTCCTGCAAACTCATCGTATCGCCTCCTTTTGCATAAGTATATATAGTATATCACACATCTTATTATATTTCAAGTTTTCTTTGTGGCGGGTAAAATTTTCATCAAAAAATTTACAAATTTCTCCTTTTTCCTCTTGACATATCCCCCAAAGGATGATATAGTATGCAAGGAATTAGCCGAGGCTAACTCGCAATCGAAAGGCGGAGTAGGTATGAATTTGACGCAGGCTGTTGAAGGGCAAGAGTACATCGTCCGCGCGATCGAGACCGACGATGAGGAGATGGACGCCTTTCTGTTCTCGCTCGGCTGTTACAGCGGTGAGCCGATCACGGTGATCTCCCACAAAAAAGGTGGGTGTGTGATATCCGTGAAAGATGCGCGTTACAGCATCGATAATTTGCTCGCCGCGTGTATCCTTATTTAAGCAAAAAACGCAGACCGCCGTGTCCGTTTTTTTATGCCTATCGGTTAGCGGATGCTAACCCGTGCCGTTCGACAAATGTAGGAGGAAACTATGAGAATTGCGTTTGCAGGAAATCCGAACAGCGGCAAGACCACTATGTATAACGCCTTGACCGGTCGCAACGAAAAAGTCGGCAACTGGGCAGGCGTGACGGTGGAGCGCAAGGAAAGCGCCATCAAAAAGGTGTATTGCGGCGGACGGGGCGATCTGGTCGCCGTGGACCTGCCGGGTGCGTACTCGATGTCGCCGTTCACTTCGGAGGAGAGCATTACAAGCGCGTATGTGAAAAACGAAAAGCCGGATGCGATCGTGAACATCGTGGATGCCACGAATTTGAGCCGCAGCCTGTTCTTCACCACCCAGTTGTTGGAGTTGGGTATTCCGACGGTGGTGGCACTGAATAAGAGCGACATCAACAGGAAAAAGGAAACGGTGATCGATACCGCCGCCTTGGCTGCGGCGCTGGGATGTCCCGTGGTGCAGACGGTGTCCACCGACAGCCGTCACGAGGATCTGTCCAAGGTGGTGGAAGCCGCCGTTGCCTTGATCGGCAAAGGGCAGAAAGCACCCTACTTGCAGGGGGACATTGATCTCACCGACAAAGCCGTTGTGGTGGAAGCCGACCGCCGCCGGTTTGCGTTTGTGAACGAATTGGTTAAAAAGGTGGAAACACGCAAGGTACATACGAACGAAAAAAACAGCCAAGATACGTTGGATGCAGTACTGACCAACAAGTGGCTGGGCATTCCGATCTTTGCCGTGGTGATGTTCTTGGTGTTCCAGCTCTCGCAGGCGTGGGTCGGCCCGTGGATCGCAGAAGGCTATGAATTCAAAAACGGATTCACCATCCCCGGTCTTGTGACTTTGATCGAGATGTTCGGTGAATGGGTGGGCGGTTTGCTTGCCAATGCCAATCCGCTGGTCACTGCCTTGTTGGTGGACGGCATCATCAGCGGTGTGGGCGCCGTGGTTGGATTCCTGCCGCTTGTGATGGTGATGTACTTCCTTATTGCCTTGCTGGAAGATTGCGGGTACATGGCACGCGTGTCGGTTGTATTGGATCCCATCTTCAAAAAGGTGGGTCTTTCGGGCAAATCGGTCATTCCGTTTGTCATCGGCACAGGTTGCGCCATTCCCGGTGTAATGGCGTGCCGCACCATCCGTAACGAGCGTGAGCGCCGTGCCACGGCGATGTTGACGCCGTTTATGCCCTGCGGTGCAAAACTGCCGGTCATTGGTCTGTTTGCCGGTGCCTTCTTCGGCAACGCCTCGTGGGTGGGCACGCTGATGTATTTTGCAGGCATCCTGCTCATCCTGCTCGGCGCCCTGCTTGTGAACAAGATCACCGGTCACAAAGCGCGCAAATCCTTCTTCATCATCGAATTACCGGAATACAAAGCCCCCTCGTTCAAACGCGCCTTCCTGTCGATGTGCAGTCGCGGTTGGTCGTATATCGTGAAGGCAGCTACCATTATTCTGCTGTGCAACACCGCCGTGCAGATCATGCAGACTTTCACTTGGAGTTTTGCGGTTGCCGAAACGGCAGACACCTCCATTTTGGCTTCCGTTGCCGGTCCGTTTGCGTACCTTTTGGTGCCGGTCGTGGGCGTGCTTTCGTGGCAGTTGGCGGCGGCGGCCGTGACCGGTTTCATCGCCAAAGAAAACGTGGTGGGCACGCTTGCCGTATGCTTTGCCGGTCTTGACAATCTGATTGACACCGAAGAACTGGCGTTGGTAGAAGGCGCCGGTGCCGAAGTGGCATCCGTGTTTGCCATCACCAAGGTGGCGGCACTCGCTTACTTGATGTTCAATCTGTTCACTCCCCCCTGCTTTGCGGCAATCGGTGCGATGAATGCGGAAATGAAGAGTGCCAAATGGCTGTGGGGCGGCATTGCATTGCAACTTGCCACCGGTTTCACCGTCGGTTTCCTTGTGTACCAAATCGGCACGCTGTGCACGCTCGGCAAACTCGGCGCAGGCTTTGTGCCCGGTTTGATCGTGGTACTGGTGATGGCGGCCGTGGTGGCGTACTTGTGCGTGAATACGGACAAAAAGTTGAAAGCGGAATACGCACTCGGCAAAACAGCGTAACAAAGGAGGGCTTTTTGTGGAAACGGCCATTGTGGTGATCCTCTTGGTGGTCATTGTCGGCGCGGCCGCGTTGTATGTCTACAAAGCCAAAAAGGGCGGCAAAAAATGTATCGGCTGTCCCGATGGCGGACGTTGCAACGGTTCCTGTTCCGGCTGTTGCGGATGCGATGCAAATGCCCCCGAGGACACAAACGAATAAGAAAAACAGAAAGACCGTCCATCCCGTGACTGAACTGCCCCAATTTGTGCGGACAGTACAAAAACCGCCTTTATGGTAGTTAAAATTAAATTTTAAGCAACGAACTGGCATCGCTTTTCAAGTGGTGTCAGTTTTGTTTTTAGTTGAATGCGCT
>JAZNTC010000039.1:0-15868 GCA_045591605.1 Acutalibacteraceae bacterium
TGGGTGCTTTTTCAAGTTTCTGCACGCAAAACCTTGGCATTCCTTCGGAATGCGGGGTTCTTCATCTCGGACACGTTCACGAAATAAAAAGAGAGGCCAAAAGACCTCTCTTTTTATTTGGCGGAGCGGGTGGGATTCGAACCCACGAGCCCTTGCGGGCTACCTGATTTCGAGTCAGGCCCGTTATGACCACTTCGATACCGCTCCATCTATGTGAACGCCGCAGGGCGGCGATTCAGCACGTATTCAATTTTTATATATAACGGGCAGGCCCGTTATGCCCTGTTGCGGTACCCGAAATTCGTTTACCTCGCTTTCGCTCGACGAATTTCGTCCGCTGCCACCGCTTATGGCTCGCTGTATCCGCCGCAGGCGGCGCTCGCCAACGCGCCCACTTCGATACCGCTCCATATATGTGAACGCCGCAGGGCGGCGATTCAGCGCCTATCCATTATAGTGTATATCCTTCCGTTTGTCAACTGAAAATTTCAAAAAATTTAGCAAAAAACGGTGCTGTCGCAAAAGCGACAGCACCGTTTCGAATTATATCGGTTGTTCCAAAAGATCCGTTTCGTGTAACGTGCCGTTTTGATACCGCAACGATTTGATCTCGTACGCGCCGAAGGTCAGTGCCGCTTCGGTATCCGCAAACTGCAAGGTGGCGGTTTGCGCTTGTGCGGTGGGGTTAAACAGGCGCACGACCCATCCATTCCCATCTTCCGCTTGTTTGAGTGCCGTCCATTGCACAACGGAATTGCCGCTCAGCAACATCGGCACGGCGGGCTTTTCTCCTTCGCCTGTGGGGTAGTAGCTGAGTGCCATCGGTGCCATGTTGAACAGTTGCGCCATACGCGGTGCGCTTTCTGCCTGCTCCGCAACGTCGCCTGCCGTGAGACGGAAACCAAGATCACGCTCGCCCTGCTCGGCATACGGCGAACGGCGGTCTTGCGGCAACGTGGTACGCCCGATAAGATGATACGCACATTGGGAGGGGGAGCGAAGCAACGTGATGTGCAAGGATTTTCCCTCTCTGTCGAATGCCGCACCGTAGGTGCTGTTGTTCGCAATTGTGACGGCACATTCTTTGCCGCGCAGCAGATGATACCGCCCGGCCACGCCCTCTTTCATATTCTCGGGCAACGCTTCCGCGCCGTACGCATGCTCGCCGATGCAGTCGGTGTCAAACGCCAGGGGCAGGCGCAAGCGTGCCAAGGTTTGCTTTTCGCGCCAGTCGAAGTGCACCTTCACGTCCAACGTGCCGTCGGTCGAGAAGAGATACTGCACCACCGCACGGGAGGTGTCATAACCGAACGCCGCCTCCACCACGGTGCGCACATCGCCGCTTTCGATCACGCGCACGGCAGGAACGGGCGCGTTCAGGTGACAGTATTTCGCCGTTTCTTCGGGGGAGAGTAGGGTGAACTCGCCTACCTTGTCATACCATCCATCCGCGTTTTGGTCATCATCCGTATACATATGCCACGGGTCGAAATCATCGCGGTATACTTCCAGCGCCATCGCACCCTCTGCGAGATAATGGTGCTTGTCGTCATACCAATCCGCGATCAAACCCGTGCGGCGATCGATCTTGAGTGTCTTGCCGCCACCCGTGAGGCAGAAGTAACCGTCCTCTTCCGGGGCGGTGGGGGCGGGCTTTTCCGGAATGATAGCAAATCCGCATGCAAAGCGATTCATCGTCATGGGTGCCAGCGTGGCGCGGAACACCACCTGTTTGCGCCATTGTATCGGAAGGGAGGAATGCTCTTTTTCGCACTGGGTCGGGCACACCTGTCCCTTCTCATCATACACGATCGGTTGCACGTATTCCCTGTTCCAGTTTTGACCCCACAACATAAATTCGACAGTTACGTCGGTGGTGACGGTGTAAGGATAGGGGTTGTACACAAAGATCGGAATGGTATCCTCTGCCGATTTTGCCTGCCCTGCCGCGAGCGCGAAGAAGGCACGCGCCTTCACGCGCGAAAGAATCTCCAACCCGTGATCCAGCGTGCGGAGCGCCGCTTCCTCACTCGGTTGAATGCAGGTGCCGGGCAATACATCGTGGAATTGCACAAAGTTGATGTCATACAGCGCATCTTTCAGTTCCGCGGCGGGGAAGGGCATCAACCCGGCATGGGCGGCATGCGCGGCCATTGCTTCGGCTAACAGATAGGTGTTTTCCGCACGGCGATAGTTCTGCTTGATGCGGATCAGGCTGGTGTAACAACCGATCATACACGGGTTGAGTGACTGCGAGAACGAGGGGAGCTTTTTATCCGCCAAGGTGGCAAAATACGCTTCGGGGGTGGAGTGGAGCATCTCGTTTCCTTCGGCAGCAACGTCGGCGATCAGGGCGGTGAGATCCTCCAGATCCTTTTTGGACGGACCGCCGCTGTGGTTGCCGACACCCCACAAGCACAACTCATCCTCACCGTCGGGACACTCATCCAAAAAAGTCTTTGCTTTTACGGCGGCGCGCCCTCGGCCCGAGCTGTACGGGCCCTTCATACGCACGGCGGTGATTTCGGAGCCATCGTATCCCACCCAGCGGAATCGCTCGGCAGGCAACGTGAGCTGGTCACTTCCGGGGCGCATAAAGAGATACCCCGTGTATCCGCTTTTCGCCATGATCTGCACCAAACCACGCGTGTGCCCGAAGGGGTCCACATTCACCGCCACGGTGGGGACAGCATCAAATTTTTCGGAAAAATAGTTTCGTCCTGCCAAAATCTGGCGCACCAACGCCTCGCCCGACGGCATGTTGCAGTCGGGTTGCAGATGCCAACCGCCCATAATGTGCCATTGTCCGCGCTTCACCAATGCGCGAATACGTTCAAACAGCGGCAGATCATATTCTTCAATCCATTTATAAAGCAAAGCTTCATTATGGCAGAAAATATAGTCTGGGTAATGTTCGCAAAAATCGGCCGCGATGCGGAAGGTGGACAACGCTTCGGCGGCACCTTCTTCCCACTCCCATTGCCAAACGGGATCCAAATGGGCATTGGAAAGCAAAAATATACGTTTTGACATACAAACACTCCTTTCAAATCAGTTATATCATACTTTTGCACGGCATGTCAACAGTTATTTTAACGTGCGAATAAAGCCGATTTTGACGGCAACACTATCGATGGGAAACGATCCCGTAAACTCAATGAAAAGGAGTGTTTATATGCGTTTTATCACGCTTATGTTGGCACTGTTGCTGGTGATTACCGCCGTGTGCGGTTTGAGCGGCTGTGGGCGCAACAAGGAAGACGAAGGCGGCACGACCACCACGACGTCCTCCACCACGACCTCGACTACGACGTCCACTACGACCACAACGGCAACCACCACGATGCCCACCATTCTGCCGACCACGCTGTTGCCGGATATCAACCTGACCGGCACGACCACCGCACGATAACAAAAAAGCAAGGTGACGCATCACCTTGCTTTTTTGTTTAGAATTCGTTTTGGTGGATCACGGTGTCGTCAAACAAGACGGGGTAACTTTTGGGAAGTTCTTCCAATGCGGCGGTGAGAACATCCTGTTGGGCGGTGGTGAGCACCTGCCCGTACCACATTTCCGCTTCGCCCACATAATAGAGGACGTGATACCCAAGGGTGGATTCAGTTACCAAAACGTCCCCCTCTTTTCGCGCGCCGTCAAACACCCACGCAGCGGCATCGTCGCTGATGGAGGGATTATCCTTGAATTCCCAAGCGTCGCCGTCGTAGGTGTTGAAATCGGCGGTGTATTGCCGTGCCAATTCCTCAAACGCTGCACGACTGCCGTCGCTTTCCTCGAAGGCGGCGGTGATGGTGTCGGCCAACGCCTTCACTTGCTCCTTTTCGCCATAGGTGTCAAAGGGCAGGGAAATATACCGTAACCGCCCGATGGGGGAGGTGTCACGCGCTTTGGCACGGGTGAGCATATAGACGGCGACGTAATCTTCCCCCACCGTGGTGTTGGTATCGCCCACGGCGGTATCGTCCGCAAACAGCCACTTGGCAATTTCGTGTTCCTCGCTGTATCCCATATTTTTCGCGAGATAGGTGGATTCATAGCGCTTTACGGCATCCTCTTCGGTTTTGCATTCGCCCGAATCCAACAAGAGTTGCACCACTTCGGCGCGGAAATCGTCGGGGGTTTTGCAGGCGCTCAACCGTTCGGCGGCCGCTGTGGCCTCCTCAATGGTGGCGTAATCGCCTTTATCGCCCACCACGAAGAGGTAGGTTGCAAAATCGCAGGTAATATACTCCTCGGCGAACTCGTTATACATCTCTTCGATCGTATCGTCATCGAATGTCGTGTGATTAAACAAGGTGCTTTCGGTCAGCCACGCGGTGTAATACAAGGTGTAAAACTCGCGTACGTCTGCCGAGGTGACTCCGTTGTGGAAGGAGGAAACGTCCACCGCGGTCACCGCTTGTTCAATGGTGTTCCGCGCCGCTTTGTTGAGGGTGATGCCGTTCGCTTTTGCCACGGCATTCAGTGCCACCATGTTCTCAAACTGTGCCTTGGCAGAGGACACCAGCTTGTCAAAGGCGGCGGTATCCTGCTCTTTAAGAGGACGCGTCTTGTCATACGCAGTATAATCGGTGGAGTTTTGATACTCCATCTCCATATAAAACGCAAACACGCCGTTTGAAAGCGACAGGTCTTTGCAGGTGGCGGCGATTTCGCCCGACAGATCGGCCACACCGTAAGGGACGGTGGCAGGCGGCGTTTCGGTGTTTTGCTTTTTATCGAACGCGCCCGTGCCCCACAGCACGCCGAACACCAGCACCAAGATCATGCACAGTGACAGCACCACCACCGGCCAGTTGGAGGCTTTGGGTTGTTCGCGCTCGGCATATTGAAACGCGTGCTCAAACGGATCGCCGTCTTCAATGATGCCGTCCACCGACTGTTCAATAACGGCTTTCTCTTCGGGAGTGATTTCCTCTTTCCAATCCTCGGTCATAAACCGCATCCTCCTTAAAATTCATCCTCGATCGGCTTAGTGGCGGCAGCGTTCAAGGTCATGTCTGCGCGCCGTCCTGCTGTGTATTCGTAATACGCTTGTGCCCCCACCATCGCGGCATTGTCGCCGCACAGTTCGCGCGGCGGGAGATACACGGTGATCCCCTGTGCCGCGGCACGGGCGGTCATCTGTTCACGCAACAGCGTGTTGGCAGACACACCGCCTGCCAGCACCAGCGTTTTCGCTCCCGTTTCGGCGGCAGCACGCAGGGTGCGCGTGCACAAAATGTCCACCACGGTGTGTTGGAACGAGGCGGCGAGATCGGGCAAGCACACCTCTTCGCCTTTTTGTTTAGCGTTGTTCAGTTGATTCAGCACAGCAGTCTTTAACCCCGAAAAACTGAAATCGTAGGCACTGCCGTCCACCTTCGGGTGGGGCAAGCGAAACGCGTGAACGTCGCCATCTTTTGCAAGTTCGTTCAAATGCACACCGCCGGGATAGGGCAGACCCATCGCACGGGCGGCTTTATCGAAGCATTCGCCTGCCGCATCGTCGCGCGTTTTGCCCAGCACGCGGAACGTGGTGTAATCTTCCACCTCTACTAAATGGGTGTGACCGCCCGACACCACCAAACACAAAAACGGCGGTTTCAAATCGGGATGAGCAATGTAATTCGCCGCAATGTGCGAACGCAGATGATGCACGGGGACAAGCGGTTTGTTTGCCGCAAACGCCAACCCTTTGGCAAAATTCACGCCCACCAGCAGCGCACCAATCAACCCGGGTGCAGCGGTCACCGCCACCGCTTCGATATCGTCGAGTGCCGTGTTCGCTTGCGCGAGCGCTTCACGTGTCAAGCCGCTGATCGCCTCCGCGTGGCGGCGAGAGGCGATTTCAGGCACCACACCGCCGTAGAGCTTGTGCTCTTCCACCTGCGAGGCAATGACCGACGAGCGCACCTGCCGTCCATCGGTCACCACCGCAACGGCGGTCTCATCGCACGAGGATTCGATTGCTAATATATTCATACACGTCAGCCTTCTTTCCAATACAGCGAATACAGTGCCGCGTCCTCGGTGGGACGTTCATAAAAACGGGGACGTACCCCATCGAGCACAAAGCCTTCCTGTTCATACAAACGGCGCGCGGCTTCATTGCTTACGCGCACCTCCAACGTCAGGCGGCACGCGCCTTGGGCACGCAACACCGCCGCTTGATGCCGCAAGAGTGTGCGTGCAATCCCTTCACGGCGGCGCAGGGGGGAGGTGGCGATGTTGGTCACCGCCGCTTCGTCAAGCAACAGATGACATCCCATATATCCCACCACGGTATCACCGTCCAGCGCCACCGCAAAATGGGCATGCGGATTTTGCAGTTCTTGTTTTAATGCCTCTTTGCTCCACGGCAGGGAAAAGCATGCCGCTTCGAGCGCCGCCACGGCATCCACGTGTTGTGCCGCCATCGGTTTCACGGTGATGCTCATGCCGTCACCTCGCCAAACCATGCGTCGCACAGCGCCGTCACGATTTCCTGCAAGCGGTCGCGCGTGCGGCGATACACCTCCGCGTTGCCGCCAAACGGATCGGGCACACCGCCGTCGGGCACCGTAATCTTGTCGGCAGGGACACCGGCCGTCTGCAACAGTTCGCGGTGCAGGTCGGTCATCACCACCACGTGGTCGGCCGCCTCCACCATCTCACGCGTGAGCGCACGGGAACGGTGACGGGTGAGATCGCATCCCACCTCGCCCATAACGGTGACGGCATTGTCTGCCGCCGGCTCGCCCACCGCGGACAGCCCGGCACTCACACAAGTGGCCGCAATTCCGCGCTGTTTCAAAAGGGCGCGCATCAACCCTTCCGCCATCGGACTGCGGCAGGTGTTGCCTGTGCACACAAACAGGATGGTCATTCCCGTCACCTCACTTTCATTTTCTTATTATACGGAAAAACGTTGCGCATTGCAATCCCCCTCTTGCATTTTTAGCAAAATATCGGTATACTATTTACGTATTATTCACATTCAAAGGAGCCCGTCTATGCTGCATCAGGAATTCCGTTCTCCTGCCACGAGGAGGTTATTCGATTCGCGCGATACCCGTTACCGTTCTCCCTTCGGTGCGGTGGCGGCGAAGGAAACCATACATTTTCGTGTGTGCTTGCCCCGCGCGCTCGGCTGTTCCGCTGTGCGTTTGACGGTGGAACCGGACGGCACCACCGCGTTTTCGTGGAGTATGTTTTGGTGCGGCATGGAAGGGGATACCCACGAATGGTGGGAATGCGATTATGCGCCCCAAACGGCGGGGCTGTATTTTTATCGCTTCGCGCTGGACACCGCACGCGGTGTGCGCTATTTGGTGAAGTGTCCCGACGGCACGGCGCGCTTGTCGGATACGGGCGGCGAAAGCTGGCAGATCACCTGCTTTGCCGCCGATTTTGACACCCCCCGATGGCTTCGCGGCGGCACGATGTATCAAATCTTTCCCGACCGATTTGCCGCGGACGGCACCGCCAAAACAGGTGTTCCCACCGATCGCGTGTTGCGTGACGATTGGGGCGGTCAACCCTTCTTTCGCCCCGATGCCGAGGGCAAGGTGAAAAACAACGATTATTTCGGCGGCAGTTTGCGCGGCATCGCCGAAAAACTGCCCTATCTCGCCTCACTCGGGGTGACTTGCGTGTATGTGAACCCCATTTTCGAATCCCATTCCAACCACCGCTACGATACGGCGGATTACAGCCGCATCGACCCGTTGCTTGGGGATGAGGAGGATTTTCGGTTTCTCTGTGACACGGCGCACGCACACGGAATCCGCATTTTGTTGGATGGCGTGTTCAGCCACACGGGCGCGGACAGCCGCTATTTCAACCGCTACGGGCGGTATCCCGAATGCGGTGCGTATCAATCCCTCGATTCGCCGTATGCCTCGTGGTACACCTTCCGTTCACGTCCCGACGATTACGTGGCGTGGTGGGGTTTTGAAAACTTGCCCGAAGTGAAGGAGGAGGACCCTGCCTTTTCCCGTTATATCAACGGGGAGGACGGCATCGTGCGGCGTTGGCTGCGCGCAGGGGCGGACGGCTGGCGACTGGACGTGGCGGATGAACTGCCCGACAGCTTTTTGTGCGATCTGCGCCGCGCCGCCAAAGCGGAAAAAGCGGATGCCTTGGTGTTGGGCGAAGTGTGGGAGGATGCCAGCAACAAGCAAAGTTACGGTCACCGTCGGCAATACCTGTTCGGTGCGCAACTCGACAGTGTGATGAACTATCCTTTCGCCAACGCGATCTACGCTTTTTTGAGCGGTGAGGAGGCGGAAACCTTCTTTCTGCCGGTGGGGGATATTTTGGAACACTACCCTGCCGCCGTGGTGCAGGTGTTGATGAATCCGCTCGGCACCCACGACACGCCCCGTGCGCTCACCGTGCTGGGGGGCGAACCGGCCGGTCGCCGCGACCGTGAATGGCAATCTGAGCAAAAACTTACCCCCACGCAATACGCGCGTGGAAAAGCCTTACTGAAACTGGCGGCGGCATTGCAGTATTGTCTGCCGGGTGTGCCTTGCTTATACTACGGTGATGAAGCAGGAATGGAAGGGTATTCCGATCCGTTCAACCGCGGATGTTACCCGTGGGGTGAGGAGGATGACGATCTGCTTTCGTGGTATCGGGAACTGGGGGCGTTGCGTGCTGCTTGTCCCGCCTTGTGCGACGGCGCGTTTGCACGCTTGCCGAGTGCAGAGGGGGCGGTGGCATTCACGCGCGGCGACACCCTGCTGTGCGCGGTGAACCGCGGCGATGAAGCGGTGGACATCGACGTGCCCACGGTATTTTATGGAGCGACCTGCCGTCTTGGCACGGGGCAGATGGCACATGGCAAATTGCATTTGCCGCCCCTTGCGGCGGCGGTGTTGATCGCAGAATAAAGAAGAAAGGCTCACGTTGTCACAACGTGAGCCTTTCTCTTTTAATCAGAACGTGTAGAATTGGGCGAGCACCTGCTCGGCTGTCGCGGCATCCGGTGCGGAGATCAAAAGCGAGACCATGTATTTCCCTGCCGAAAGGTAGTAGAAGGTATCCACTTGATTTTCGTTCACTGTGATGCGTAACCCAGTACAAGTGAGGGAACCCACCGCGGCGGTAATATCCTCCAACACAAGGTCGGGATTACTTTCGTTCATGGTGCGTTGCATCGCGGTGTATTCCTCCAACGAGGGGACATGATCCCACAACGACGCGAGATTTTCCACCGTGATCCTCACCATACACTCGTTGGTCGAGTTGAACGCGATCATATCGTCAAACAGCTGGGCATTAGCGGCCGCCGTGTTCAAATCGCTCGCTTGGGAAAGCGCCGCGTTGCAGGTGGCGGCGTTGTCGATCGTCCAGTCGCTGTCCAGCGCGCACCCGAGACCGAAAAATGCGTTTTCATAAGAACTGCCGTTCACCGTACCGACGGTGAAGGTGTCCGATCTGGTCGGCGCGGCAACGGTGGTCGTGGTCGTGGTGGCATCGGAGTCGGTCTTACCGTCGGACGTCTTGCCGCACGCCGCGAGCGAGAACACCAACACAAGGATCAGCAAAAGCGCAAGTTTTTTCATAACGTTATCCTCCTACATGAAGTACCATTCCATTGTATCAAATTGCTGCGAAATGTCAAGTCTCTGTCAGCGCGGCATCCAACGCTTCGCGCAGAGTGTCCAACGGCGAAAGCCCCTTTTTGATCTTCACGGCATAATACGGTTTTTTGCCTGCGCTGATCATCACGCGCCCTTTGAGGGCGGCGGTCAGGCGACCGCCGATCGCCATATCCAGCGTTTTGGGATACAAGAGCAGGGAATCCCCCTGCTGTTTTACTTCAAAAATGCCCATGCCTGCCGCCATATTACGCAACAGCGCCACGTCGATCAACCCTTGCACCGCTTCGGGCGGTTCGCCGAAACGGTCAATCAGCTCGTCGTATACATCCAGCGAATCTTCGTGGGTGCGGATGTCCGCGATGCGGCGATACACCCCAAGCCGCTGGGCGTTTTCACGGATATACTCGTCGGGGATGTGGGCAGAGATCGCAAGATCGATCAGACATTCCGCATCGGGGATCTCCTCGGTGCGACCGCTCTTTTCCTGTTCCACCGCATCGGCAAGCAGGCGCAGATACATATCGTAGCCCACCGCTTCCATGTGCCCGTGCTGTTGGGCACCCAAGAGGTTGCCGGCACCGCGAATTTCCATGTCACGCATGGCAATTTTGAATCCGGCACCGAATTCGGTGAATTCACGCATGGCATCCAACCGCTTTTCCGACACGTCGGACAACGCTTTGCCGCGCCCGAAGGTGAGATACGCAAAGGCGCGGCGTGATGACCGTCCCACCCGTCCGCGAATCTGGTGCAATTGTGACAAACCGAAACGGTCGGCATTTTCAATGATGAGGGTGTTCACGTTTGGAATATCCACACCCGTTTCGATGATGGTGGTGCACACCAACACATCGATCTCGTGTTCCAACATCTGTTGCCAGATGTCGGAGAGTTGCTCTTCGGTCATTTTGCCGTGGGCAAACGCAATGCGCGCTTCGGGAATCCGCATTTTCAGCCCGGCCGCCACACGCTCAATGCTCTCCACGCGGTTGTGCAGATAATACACCTGCCCGTCACGGCGCAACTCGCGGCGAATGGCATCGGCCACAATGCCGTTGTCGTGTTCCAGCACATAGGTCTGCACGGGACGGCGATCCTGCGGCGCTTCTTCCAAAATGGACATGTCGCGAATACCGCTCATCGCCATGTTCAGCGTGCGCGGAATGGGGGTTGCAGACAAGGTCAACACGTCCACGTTGGGGGCGATCTCCTTGATGCGTTCCTTCTGCGTTACACCAAATCGCTGTTCTTCGTCCACGATAAACAAGCCGAGATCGCGGAACTTCACGTCTTTCGAAAGCAGACGGTGCGTTCCCACCAGAATGTCGATCTCGCCGCGCGCCACCTGTCGCAAAATCTCCTCTTGCTGTTTCGGGGTGCGAAAACGGGAGATCATCTCCACCTTCACGGGAAACCCTTCCATGCGGCGGCAGATGGTGTTATAGTGCTGAAACGCCAAAATGGTAGTGGGCACCAAAATGACGCATTGTTTGCTGTTGGTCACGCATTTGAACGCCGCGCGCAACGCCACTTCGGTTTTGCCGAACCCCACGTCGCCGCACAGCAGGCGATCCATCGGCACGGGGCGTTCCATATCCGCTTTGATCTCCGCACTGCACCGCAGTTGATCTTCGGTCTCTTCATAGGCGAAATGCCGTTCAAAATCCCCTTGCCACGCACCGTCCTCGTCAAAGGCAAACCCTTTGGTTGCCATACGGGCGGAATACAGCGCAATGAGTTGCTTGGCAATATCCTTCACCGCCGTGCGCACGCGCACCTTGGCTTTTTGCCATTCCTGCCCACCCAAACGGTGCAGTTTCAGGGAGACGTCCTCTTTTGTGCCGATGTATTTCGACACGAGATCCAGTTGGGTCACGGGCACGTATAAGGTGTCGCCTTTGTCGTACCGCAGTTTCAGATAATCCTTCACCACGCCCTGCACGGCGAGTTGATGGATACCCTCGTAAATGCCGATACCGTGGGCGGCGTGCACCACGTAATCCCCCGGTGTGAGTTCCGAAACGCTGTGGATCTGTGCACCGCGACTTTGCTTTTTCGCCTTGCCCACACGCCGTGCCGAAGCGGCACGCCCGTGGGTGATCACCGTCCATGCGGCGTCCGGCAGTTCAAAGCCGGAGGACAACCCACCGTGGGTGACCAGCACCCGTCCGGCGAGCGGTTTTTCGGGATGGGGCGCATACAGCGCCGGGATTCCGGCTTTTTGCAGATCTTCCGTCAACACAGTGGCGGCACGCTCTTCCTGCCCTGCCAACACCACGCATGCCATGCCGCGATTCAAATGATCGCGCAGGTCGTCGCACAGCACCTCCACACTGCCCGACCACACGGGCAGTTGATGGGCGGTGAGATTATACAGCGATTTCATCGCCCATTCGGACGAACGGGCAAACGCATCCAGCGTGAGACATCCCTTTTGCAAGCGGTGGGACAGCGTGTCCCAATCCATCGCATAGGTGGTCAAACCACGGCACAGTTGCCCTTCCGCGAGCAGGGCGGTAATATCCTCTTCCATCTGCCACAGATAGGTGCGTGCGCGCTCTTTCACCTTGGCAGGCTCGCACAGCACCGTCAGTGCATCCTCCGCAAAATCAAACAGTGTGGCAGGGGTGTCATACAAAAGCGGAATGTATTTGTCCAGCGAAGCAGGGGAGGTGCCTTCGCGCAGTCGTGCGGCATCGGCCGAAAGGGCCGGCGCCGCCGCCGCGGCACGCCCTTTAAGCGACCCTGCCAGCGCGTCGATTCTTTCTGCCAACGCCATCGGCTCGTCGCACAGAATTTCGGCGGCAGGGGGAATGGAAACCGCATCCAACGGGTCGGTGCGCCGCTGGGTGAGCGGATCAAAATAGGAGAGGGTATCCACCTCGTCCCCCCACAACTCCATACGCAGCGGTGCGGCGGCATCCGCTGCCCACACGTCCACAATACCGCCGCGCACCGAAAACTGCCCCGCGCTTTCCACCTGCGCCGCCCGTTCATAGCCGGCGGCGGTCAACACTTCGGGCAAATTCTCCACGGGCAGTGCACGCCCGGCCATGAAATCCAGTGTGTGTTCCAGCAGGGCATCGGGTGTCAGGGTGTGTTGCATCGCGGCATCGGCGGTGGCGATCACGCAATCCGCATCGCCATTCAAAAACCGCGCCAGCGCACCCAAGCGCTGTTGCTCGTATTCGCGCGAAACCGATTCCACCTGTCGCAACGACAAGTCGCGCGCAGGGAGGGTGCACACGCGCACACCGAACGCCGCCAAATCCTCCGCCAAGCGGTGACCTTCCGCTTCTTCGCCCACCAAAATCACGAGACGACGCCCCGTCGCCTCGTGCAGTCCGTGAAGTAACAGCGCCTTGTGCACCGTGACCACCCCCGTGACGGCGGCAGGCAGGCGGTCGGCACGCACGTCCTCCGTCAGTTTTTGGAAGGCAGGCAGTTGTTGCAATCCGTTAGAAAACAGCGACATAACTCACCTCGAAAAACGGTTCATGGCTTCGTCGATCTTGCCGTCCACGATCAGGCAGGCGGCATCGGCGGCACGGCGCGCGGCATCCACCACCAACGGCGCTTCCTCTTTGGTGAATTTCGAAAGCACCCACGCCGCCAGATCATAGTCGGGATGCGGCTTTTCGCCCACACCCACCTTTACGCGCGGAAACTGATCGCTGCCGCACAGTTGAATGATGCTCGCCATGCCTTTTTGACCGCCGGCGCTGCCGTTTCGCCGCACGCGAACGGTGCCCACGGACAGCGAGATGTCGTCAAACATCACCAGCACGCGCTCGGGCGGCAGTTTATAAAACTGCATCGCTTCGCGCACCGCCTCGCCGCTGTTGTTCATATAGGTCTGCGGCATCATCAGCATCACGCGGTTGTCCCCGATCGTCGCCTCGCCGCAAAAGGATTTGTATTTCACGCGGTCCACCCGCACCGCCAGTTTTTCGGCCAGCGCTTCCAGGGCAGCAAACCCTGCGTTGTGGCGCGTGCCGACGTATTTTTTATCCGGATTACCCAGCCCCACGATCAGCCAGTCCACGGGGCCGCTTTTTTTAGCTTTGAAAAACATCAATCGTCTCACCTCAAACGGGAAATGCGGGCATCGAAGCCTCGCCCCCCAATGTCCGTACCCTTATTATGACAGATGATTTTCGGTTTTGCAAGCGAAAAAGTGCATATTTTTCACATAACCCACACAAAAAAACGGTTCATTTACATAAAATACCACGATTTGAAATTTTTTTAGAAAAACCTATGGAAAAATTTTTTCAACAGTGCTATAATGTTAGCGTTACTGTGAATGCCTAGGGTGAGCATTCAAATCCGAACCCGCCGCAAAGCGGCATATTTCGATGCTTTTTGCCCCGTTCGTTCTTGTAAGGCAAAAGCATTACTTCGCCCGACCGAAACAAAAACCCCTCGAAATCTCCTCGCTTTGCGGTCGCAGATTTTGGGAAGAGCGGATTTTTGTTCAGTCGCGGCAAAAGCGCAGCCAATACTGCCGTATTGGCGAGCATTTTAACAATGGATGAGCGAAAATCCGCCTTCCCAAAACGGATTTGGATTTGAATGCGCACCCTACTCACAGGCAAAAAATTTAGGAGGATGAAAACATGAGTCACAAGTATGTTTACCTGTTTTCCGAGGGCGATGCGTCGATGCGCGAGCTGCTCGGCGGCAAGGGCGCGAACCTGGCAGAAATGACCAAGATCGGTCTGCCGGTGCCCCAGGGCTTCACCATTTCCACCGAAGCCTGCACCCAGTAATATGAGGACGGCCGCAAGATCAACGATGCGATCCAGGCTGAAATCATGGAGTACATTACCAAGATGGAAGAGATCGTCGGCAAAAAGTTCGGCGACAAAGAAAATCCGCTGCTCGTGTCGGTTCGTTCCGGTGCGCGTGCGTCCATGCCCGGCATGATGGATACCATCCTGAACCTCGGCTTGAACGAAGAAGTGGTGGAAACCATGGCCGCGAAGTCGGGCAACGCTCGTTGGGCGTATGACTGCTATCGCCGCTTTATCCAGATGTATTCCGATGTCGTTATGGAAGTCGGCAAGAAGTACTTCGAGGAACTCATCGACAAGATGAAGGAAGAAAAGGGCGTGACGCAGGACGTTGACCTGACTGCGGACGACCTGAAAGAGCTGGCTTGCCAGTTCAAGGCGGAATACAAGTCCAAGATCGGCAAGGATTTCCCGTCCGATCCGAAGGAACAGCTGATGGGCGCCGTGGAAGCGGTGTTCCGTTCCTGGGACAACCCGCGCGCCAACGTGTATCGCCGCGACAACGATATCCCGTATTCCTGGGGTACGGCGGTTAACGTGCAGATGATGGCGTTCGGTAACATGGGCGACAACTGCGGTACCGGCGTGGCCTTCACCCGTGACCCTGCGACCGGCGAGCGCGGCCTGATGGGCGAGTTCCTCACCAACGCACAGGGCGAAGACGTGGTGGCCGGCGTGCGTACTCCCATGCCGATCGCAGAAATGGCCGAGAAGTTCCCGGCTGCGTTCAAACAGTTCAACGAAGTGTGTGCCATTTTGGAAGACCACTATCGTGATATGCAGGATATGGAGTTCACCGTGGAAGATGGCAAACTCTACATGCTGCAGACCCGTAACGGTAAGCGTACCGCGAAAGCCGCTCTGAAGATCGCCTGCGACCTCGTGGACGAAGGCATGATCGACGAGAAGAAGGCGGTCGCGATGATCGATCCCCGTAACCTCGACACCCTGCTGCACCCGCAGTTCGACGTGAAGGCGCTGAAAGCGGCTACCCCGGCCGGCAAGGGCTTGGGCGCGTCCCCCGGTGCCGCTTGCGGTAAAGTGGTGTTCACCGCGGAAGATGCCGAAACGTGGAATGCGCGCGGCGAAAAGGTCGTTCTGGTTCGTCTGGAAACCTCTCCCGAAGACATCACCGGTATGAAGGCAGCTCAGGGTATCCTGACTGTTCGCGGCGGTATGACCTCTCACGCAGCAGTTGTTGCTCGTGGTATGGGTACATGCTGTGTATCCGGTTGCGGAGACATCAACATGGACGAAGCTAACAAGAAATTCACACTTGCAGGCAAGACCTACAATGAAGGTGACTATATTTCAATAGACGGTTCAACAGGTAATATCTATGACGGTATTATCCCAACAGTTCCCGCTGAAATCGCAGGTGAGTTCGGCAGAATTATGGAATGGGCTGACGAGTTCAGAACTTTAAAGGTTCGTACTAATGCTGATACACCCGCTGATGCCAAGAAGGCTCGCGAGCTTGG
>JAZNTC010000040.1:0-17257 GCA_045591605.1 Acutalibacteraceae bacterium
ATTAATTTTAGCTACAAAATAAACAACTAAGATTACTATAAAAGGCATCAATAAAAGTAGAACGGACATCAAGGGAATAAGTAATTTCTTCATTATACACTTCCTCCTCTTATCTATGTTTTTCATAAGAATATCATAATTAACTAAGTTTTTCAACGCAAATAAAAGCGAGGTGAAAAATCACCTCGCTTTTGCTATGTATCGGTCAAAATGTGCTGTTTTTGTCAAAAATTTTTCTTCAAAATCGCCCGAAAACCCAGTATTTATAAGGCTTTATCGCACTTTTGTGTTATTATAACACGAGCCTCGATTCTACGTACAATTCCTGTTGCTTTCATATATAAGAACTCGGCCCGTTAGCGCAATCAAAGATTACGAACGGGTACCCCAAAACCTTGATGCTCGCTAATGCTCGTATTAAGAACCTCACCTTTCAACAAAATCGGAGATTTTAGACAGGTGCCGAGAACCTTGTTACTCGGTACCCTCGTAATAAATGTCCTTTAATTTCAAATCGTGATGTTATTCTCTGTATTTTAAGGAGATTTATACTGAAACAATTTACTTTTTAGAGTAGGTATATTATAATAATGTAAAACGCATATTGTTAAGGAGAATATTATTATGTTTTGTAACAAAGAAAAAAAGAAAGCTATAACCTTTAGTTATGATGATGGTGTAACGCAAGACATTCGTCTTATTGAATTATTAAACAAATATGGTCTAAAATGCACCTTTAATCTGAATTCTGAGCTTTTGTCAAAAAGCGGTATGCTTGTTCGAGAGGGTCAGCGGATATCCCATTATAAAATACATACGGAAGATGTTAAGCATGTTTATGAAGGGCACGAGGTTGCCGTTCACACCTTGACACACCCAAACCTTACACAATGCGATGATAAAGAGATTATTCGCCAGGTTGAAACAGACCGCTTGAATTTATCCGAGTTTGTAGGATATGAGGTTGCTGGCATGGCATACCCTTGTGGCGGAGTAAATAAC
Source organism: Acutalibacteraceae bacterium (assembly GCA_045591605.1). Lineage (GTDB taxonomy): Bacteria > Bacillota > Clostridia > Oscillospirales > Acutalibacteraceae > SIG588. The sequence continues at coordinate 1,003 of JAZNTC010000040.1, forward strand.
GATGACCGCGTTGCGAATATTATAAAGAATCATACCGGTGTTAAATACAGTCGCACAATTACCTCAAACGATAATTTTGACTTGCAAGAAAACCTCTACCGTTTTAACCCCACAACGTATCATTTGGATTTTGAAAAAATGATGCGATTAGGCAGAGAGTTTGTAGAACTCAAACCCGATACGCCAAAAATATTTTATATTTGGGGTCATTCCTACGAAATGGACTACGGTGCAGACTATTGGGTTAAATTAGAGGAGTTTTTCAAACTCATCAGCAATAAAGATGATATTTTTTATGGAACGAACAAAGAAGTTCTCTTGTAAATCAAAAAAGCGAGGTGATTTCACCTCGCTTTTTGCCATGTGTAAAACCGCCCAAAACCATAAAATTAGGGGCTTGTGTTCAATAGGGCAACCTTGCAAAAATCCTAGTGCTTATGCGGGTTTCAGGCGGTTTTCCCTATTATAACACAAGCCTCGATTCTTTTCACAATCCCTGTTGCTTTCATATAGGAATTCTCCTCTTTTTATAATATTAATGGGATATGTGGCATTGGCTTTTTGTGAAAATTATAAGCAGCTTTTCCATTTGTTTTTATATTTTCAAATCGAAATATGAGAAGGGCAATGACAAAATCTGTCATCGCCCTTTAAGGTTGGCTTTATTCCTCTTTTACTTGCCGCTTTTCTTTTGCGTTCATACAGGGTGATTTCAAAGATTCCTGTATCGCTTACGAACAGAAGCGCTATCCATAACCAAAGATTGCTGTTCTCGCCGATTTTGAGAGAATATTGATAACATATACAATGAAGAAGCCGGATGAGCTATAAACCCATCCGGCTTTTCTTTTTCAATTAGTTCCTTATAATCATACTATGCGCGAACATTATATTTTTTGCCACCGCGTCTGCGCGGTCGGGCTTAATATCGCAAACACCGACACGTTGGGCGGTTTCAAGATGGTCCACACCGGTGGCGTGCATTGCAAAAACAGAGCCGCAACCCACAACCTCTATCTGAACATTAGCCCAATTCCTTTTCGAGCAGGAATTTAAGCGATGCCGACGCGTCGGTCAACGTTGCCTGCTTGATCTCCTCGCCGTTTTTCGCACACTCGGTAAAATAGTAGAGCTCGTTATAATATCCACCGAGGTCGGAAATGTTTCCGCTTGTGCCGCCCGCCACGGTGAGTTCTTTCTTCTCGATCTTGATTTCCTCTGCACCACCATCGGTATAGAGCATAAATTTGCCGCCGGCATTTTCAACAACAGCCTTTTCGAAGACTACACGGAAGGTTGCTTCAAACGGGTGCGACGCCGGCAAATCCCACGTGCCCTCAACCGTAATGGCGTAATCATCATACTGCATCAGCGTATTGACATAGGAATTCTTTTCGCCCAATGTGTTTCTTACGGAGTGAATCGTCTTGGGTTCACCGAAAAGCGACAACACATAATCCACATCGTGAATGTGCAGATCCTGCGCCGCACCGCCCGAAAGAGAAACATCGTGCAGCCAGTTGTTCCAACCCCAATCCGGGCTTGGGCTGATACGGCGGAAGTTCGCATTTACAACTTTGCCGTATTTGCCGCTCGTAACAATATCACGCAGAGCAACATATTCATCCCAGAAGCGAATTACCTGACCGACCTGCACAAACGCTCCCGTTTCCTTCTGCTTTGCCTTCATGGCTTCGCTCTCTGCCACGGTAAGTGCTACCGGCTTTTCAACAAACACATAGTTTGCTTTCTCCATGGCGAGCATGGCATATTCCGCATGAAGATATGTCGGCAGACAAATATCAATGATATCCACATCTGCCTTCGCAATCAGATCTTTGCCGTCGCCGAAGATCTCTGCGCCGTCCGCCAGTTGCGCCGCCTTTTCCGGGCGGATATCCGCTACCGCCGCAAGGGTTACACCCTCTAATGCTTTATAACAATTTGCGTGCATGGTGCCCATAAAGCCACAACCGATAAGTCCAACTCTCAACATCTTTATTTCCTCCCTAAAATTCGATCCATCGCATTGGATGTGTTATATATGATCGTTTCGGTATGATATTTATAGTTCGGGATCATCTCGGCCGTTACCCAACCGTCATACCCTGCGCGCTTCAGTTCTTCCATTACAGCAGGGTAATTCACATCGCCTGCAAGCAGATCTACAAATCCGTGCAATCCACCGGCTTCTGTGCGATAGTCTTTAAAATGCACCTTTTTGATGCGGTTGCCCAACGTGCGGATCCAGTGTTCAGGATAGCCGTTGGCAAGGGTGTTGCCGATATCCAGATAACTTCCCACATAGTCGCTGCCGATCTTATCGATGAAATCTCTCATTTCCACCGGAGAAAGAAGGAATTTGTTCCAGACATTTTCAAGTCCGATATTCACTTTGTATTCCTCAGCGTATTGCTTCACCTTCATGATCGATTCAAGACTGCGATTATAGCAGGTTTCATAATCCATCACCTTTCCGGGAGCGGCAAACTCGGCATTCACACAACCGGGGATAACAAGAATCGAATCGCAACCGAGGATCGCTGCCGTCTCCAATTGCTTTTTCACAATATCCTGCGCTTTGCTGCGGATGGCTTCATCGGTATCGTTCAAAAAATAATTCCAGTAAAGACCGCTCGCAACGCTATACAGCGCGATGCCGCTTTCGGTTGCCTGTTTCTTGACTTCACGCAACTCTTTCTCGGTGGATGCAAGCGTAATCTCGCCCGCTCCCTCATCGAGTGCCACCTCTACACCCTCAAAGCCTGCATCGGCGGCAAGAGCAAAGCTTTCGGCCAATGTTCCTGCGGGGAATGACCAAATACTGATGCCTTTTTTCATATAAAAACCTCCTTGATATTTTTGGGTTTTCTGTTATAATTATAGTAAGCAAGTGCATTTTTGAACAGTCATTTTTGGGTTTTATATGTTCATTATTGTGCACACGGGAGGTGCCGCTTTGGAAAAAGGATATATCAAAACACGACCAAAAACAGTCGTGGATGTCACAAAAATTGTAACGATTCATTATTATGAGGTTGGCAAAAACTTTACCTTTGACGGAGAATGTCACGATTTTTGGGAAATGGTATATATCGATAAAGGCCATGTTGCCATCACACGCGACGGTGAGGAAATTGTTCTTTCCCAAGGAGAGGTTATCTTTCACGCTCCAAACGAGTTTCACACCATTCGCGCCTTTTCCTCTGCACCAAATTTCTTTGTCATCTCGTTTGTTTCCTCGTCCTTTGCCATGAAATATTTTGAACGCTTTTGTTCACCGCTTAAAGGGACATATAAATCCCTTTTGACCACCATCATTAAAGAGGCCGAGGAAAGCTATCATATTCCGAAAAATGACCCCGACTTACGCAAACTGCGGCGAAAAAAAGAGGCGCCTCTCGGCAGTGAACAGCTTATAAAAAATTATTTGGAACAACTGCTCATCTATCTTCTCCGTTCAAAGGAACGGGCGAAAGATACCGCTGTTCTTCCTCCCTCGGCAGAAGAAAAGCCGCTGGTTTCGGCACTCAAAGATTATATATACGCCCGACGGGATGAAAATATAAAAGTCGATGAAATCTGCCGCGCATTCGGTTATAGCAAAAGCTTTTTATGCCGCCTTTTCCGCGAACACACCGGATGCAGTCTTGCCGCCTATGCGGTCACCCAAAAAATGGAGTACGCAAAAGAACTTTTGCGCGACGATCGCTTTAACATTACACAGATCTCTGAGAAACTTTCCTTTGAAAATCCACAGTATTTTGCCCGCGTTTTCAAGCGAGAATGCGGTATGACACCGACCGAATGGAAACAACTGGCACGCAAATAGGTTTGACAGCATCCCAATTCCATGTGAAGTTTTGTGAACGCGACACGACGGAAGTTCCTATAATTGGAGTTACGGCAATCGCGATCGTTTTGAAGTAATACGATAACAAAAACGGCTTGACCTGTTCGGTCAAGCCGTTTTGTTCAGAATAAAGTCGTTATCCAATACACGACCCCGTACACCGCACTTGCCGCCGTGCCGTAGACGATCACAGGACCTGCAATCTTGAACATATTGGCGCCAAGTCCCATTACAAACCCCTCTGCTGCTGTCAATATAGGACACAGTGATTTCGCAAAAATAATGCTATATCATCATCTTTATTTATTGGTATAACCTTTTGCAGTTATATTCAACATTTTTATAAATTCTTTTGTTAATTCCGATATCTTTCTGTCGGTACGCAAAATATATCCTATCGTGTAATAATCTTCATTTTCAAGCGGTATGCTGATTATTCTACCCTCATTAAGCTGAGAAGGCATTATTCCAGTTCCTACTGTATAACAATTGGTAGAAAGCAACACATTCATTAAGGTTGCTCTATCGTTGATTGCTATGTGTTTGTTACTGTGAATATCTATTATCTCTTCGGCAAAAAAGGATACATTATGCTCCCCTTGTTCGTAAGTAACATACGGAAATTTTTCTAAATCTTTTAAAGTGATTAAACTCTTATTGGAAAGAGGGTGATTATTGCGGATAAACACGTGTGGAAATGCCTCTAAAAAAGGGGTGAATAACAGATCTCTCTTACTCAGATATCGTTTCATAATGCTGATATCATTCGCCCTGATTGCAATTATACCAATATCACAATATGCAGTTTCAACCTGACGTATAACATCATACGTTTTCATTTCAGTTAATGAAAAATCAAAATAATCTTCTTTGGTTTCATCAACCAACTTCCCAAAAATATCTGCAACAAAATCGTAATGTTGTGTAGCAACATACAAACGCTTATTTAATTTCTTATGGGTATATCTATTAACGATAAAATCATTTTGTTCTGCTATATATCTGGCATATCTTACAAACTCGGCACCGTCTTCTGTCAAATAAACACCATTACCCGAACGCTCAAAAATCTTAATATCAAACTCTTCTTCTAATTGTCTTACACTAACCGACAGACTCGATTGTGCGATAAACAATTGTTTTGCCGCCTCGTTAAACGAACCACATTCTGCAATTTTAAGAACGTATTTACACTGTGCTATAGTCATATTCTTTCCCTTTCACAATACTACTTCTTTAAAATGATTTTCGGCAACCTCCAATGATACTTTGCCGCCAAAAGCCTTATAATTACTATTATAGGCATTGCAACAATACGTGCAACAATTTTATTGCTGTTTATTCTAATCAGGTAATATACCGTGCTACCAATAACAGATGCCAACGCATATATATGTTTCGTTAAAACGTATGGTGTACTGTCTACCAAAATATCGCGTATTATGCCCCCGCCAACTCCTGTAAGCAATCCCATAGATATTGAAAATATTGCCATACCTAAAAAGCCCGACTCACATGCCATTTCGGTACCAATTGCCGAAAAGGTTGCAAGACCCACCGCATCAAAAAAGTTGTTGATGCTTTCTATGCGTTTTTCAGAAGATTCAAACTTGTTGGTATTGAAATAAGATACAATAAAAACAACGATAGAGGTTATTGTAGCAATTACTAAAACAATAACATTTGAAAATATACTTGGGGGAGTTTTACCCAAGAACAAATCTCTCATTATTCCTCCACCAACCGAGGTAATGCATCCAACAAGTACTACGCCAAATAAGTCTAAACTGCGTCTTACTGCAATCAACGAGCCTGAAATTGCAAAAGCAATAGTACCTATTAGCTCCATAATAAAAATTATTGTTGTTCCATTCATAATCTTTTTAATATGGGTTAAAGCCCCATTTCCGCTTTTACTTCTTTAAAGCATTTTACAATATAGTTTATATCGTCTTCGCTTAAAGCCGCAGACATCTGGGTTCTTATTCTTGCCTTACCGCGAGGAACTACGGGATAGGAGAATGCAACCACGTAAACACCTTTATCCATCATACGTTTAGCCATTTCTACAGCTTTATGCTCATCATAAAGCATAACCGGAATAATCGGTGTACCACCATCAATAACATCTAAGCCGATTTCTTTGATTTTCTGAGCAAATATTTTTGTGTTATTAAACAACTTTTTTCTAATAGAGGTATCACTTTCCAACATTTCCAAAACCTTTAACGAACCTGCCGCAACTGCGGGAGCCAATGTGTTTGAGAAAAGGTATGGACGAGAACGTTGACGCAATAGATCAATGATTTCTCTTCTGCCTGATGTAAAGCCGCCCGATGCGCCACCAAGAGCCTTACCAAAGGTTCCGGTAATAATGTCTACTCTGCCACTTACACCGCAGTGTTCGGGTGTGCCACGTCCTGTATCGCCCATAAAGCCAACTGCGTGACTGTCGTCTACCATAACAAGTGCATCGTATTCGTCAGCAAGGTCACAGATTGCTTTTAAATTTGCAACAATACCGTCCATTGAAAAGACACCGTCTGTTGCAATAAGCTTTATACGACAATCTTTTGCTTCTTCAAGTTTTGTGCGAAGATCTTCCATATTGTTGTTTTTATAACGGAATCTTTTTGCTTTACAAAGACGAACACCGTCAATAATACTTGCATGGTTAAGTTCATCACTTATAACAGCATCTTCTTCGGTGAGAAGTGTTTCAAAAAGACCACCGTTTGCATCAAAGCAAGAAGAATAAAGAATGGTATCTTCAGTGCCTAAAAAAGCACTTAATTTGTTTTCTAAGTTCTTATGTAATTCTTGTGTGCCGCATATAAATCTTACAGAGGAAAGACCGTAACCGTAATTGTCATAACTCTCTTTTGCGGCGTTAATAACATCGTGGTTGTTCCCTAGACCTAAATAGTTATTAGCACACATATTTATAACTTCTTTGCCGCCAAAAAGTTTTACTTTTGCGCCTTGTGGTGTGGTTATAATCTTTTCGTTTTTGGTAAGACCTTCTTTTTCAATTGTCTCACAAGTTTCTTTAAAATATTTAAGTGCAGTTTTCATATCTTTACTCCTTAATCTAATTTTGTCCAATCAAGAATAACCTTGCCACATTTACCGCTATTCATAGCTTCAAAGCCTTTTTCATATTCAGTTATGTCTAATCTGTGTGTGATTATGTTTGAAATATCAAGGCCGCCCTGAAGCATAGCAGACATCTTATACCAGGTTTCATGCATTTGTCTGCCGTAGATTCCCTTGATAATAAGGCCATTGAATATAATCTTTGACCAATCTATTTTTGTATCGCTCTTCAACAAACCAAGCAGAGCAATTCTTCCACCATGTATCATACAATCAATCATATAGTTAAAGGCGTTCTCGCTACCCGACATTTCAAGACCAACGTCAAAGCCTTCTTTCATACCGATTTCATCCATAAAGGATTTTAAATCTGTTTTTGCTGTGTTGACTGTATATTTAATACCAAGTGTTTTTGCAAGTTCTAATCTTTCGTCGTTAATATCTGTAATAACAACATGACGTGCACCAACAAATTTACAAACAGCTGCCGCCATAATGCCTATCGGGCCTGCACCGGTAATAAGCACATCTTCACCTGTAAGATCAAACGAGAGAGCGGTGTGCACCGCATTACCAAACGGGTCGAAAATGGAATATAACTCTTCGGAAATATCTTTTTCGCATCCTCGTACATTCTCTTGAGGAATAACCAGGTACTGTGCAAATGCACCATCACGGTTTACACCAACACCAATAGTATCCTTACACAAGTGACCATTACCAGCAAGACAGTTACGACATTTGCCGCAAACAATATGTCCTTCACCCGATACTATATCTCCTATGCGCCAGTGTTTAACATTGGCACCAAGCTCGACAATTTCGCCAACATATTCATGACCAATAACTCGTGGAGTCTCAATTGTTTTTTGAGACCATTCATCCCAATTGTAGATGTGTAAATCTGTTCCACAGATAGCTGTTTTATGTATTTTAATTTTTACATCATTATCAGATACCTGTGGTTCAGGAACATCTTCAAACCATAGACCTTTTTGTGGATGTTTTTTAACAAGTGCTTTCATAATACCATACTCCTTTTAAATACTATTTCAATAATATTTTATCATTTCAACATAAAAAAGGGTAATATTAAAAAACTATCAATATCGTTCAAAAAACATTTACTTAAAGTTAGTTGCAGAAAAAGGCTTGACCGAATCGGTCAAGCCTTTTGTTGCGGGTCGATGTGGGCATCGACCCCTACAATCGTATGCGATATAGATTGTAGGGGCGGATTGAGGCACATCCGCTCGTTAAAACAATGTGGTTATCCAATACACGACCCCGTACACCGCACTTGCCGCCGTGCCGTAGACGATCACAGGACCTGCAATCTTGAACATATTGGCGCCAAGTCCCATTACAAACCCCTCGGTCTTAAACTCGATTGCAGGCGAGGCTACCGCGTTGGCAAATCCCGTGATGGGTACCAGCGTGCCGGCTCCTGCGTGCTTTGCCAGACTGTCGTACACATCCAAAGCGGTGAGCAGGACACTCGCCCCGATCAGCACCACGCAACACAGTGTGCGCGCCTCTTTGGTGGTCATTCCCCCGTTGGTGGCGAGATTTACCACCACCTGCCCGATGGCACAGATCGTGCCACCAATCAAAAAGGCTTTGATGCAGTTGGACAAGATTGGAGACGGTGGTGATGCCTTTTTGCTCATCGCCTGATATTCCCGTTTGGTCATTTTCATACACGACCCCTCCTTTTCATCCGCTATTGTGTGAATCGCCGCCCGTAATATGCACGCGGCGGTATTTTTTTGCGCCGTTTGCGTACACTAATTCCGAAAAGGAGGGATATTGAATGGAACAGATGTACAAACACAACGCTCCGTTTCCGAAAGGCAGTAAACTGCAGGCGTATTTTGACACTCTGCCGAAAGCAGTGCAGGAACAATTTGTGCAATCGGGCGCACCCGTCACCACGGTGGAACAGTTAAAAGCCTGCGTGGAGCAACTCACTTCGCAGCGCGAAAAATAGGGGGTATATTTTACTCAAATTGCGCATAAATTGTATATTATAAGGCAAATATACTGTCCGTATACGGTTTTCTGCGGCGTGTGAGGTGACGAGCGATGGAGGTAAGCGACAAATCGTCAAGAAGTAAGGGGCAGGTTTTGGTTAACTTGGCATATTATGCCGTGTGGGTGGCGGCTGCCGTGTTTGCCGTGTGGATCTCCGTGCGATGGCTGACACCCTTCCTGCTGGCATTTGTCACCGCTGCTTTGCTGCAACGCCCCGTGCGATGGCTGACCGACCGCACGGGCGCTTCTCGCGGCTTTTTGGCAGGGGTGTTGGTGGTGCTCACTGTGGCGCTGGCGGCGGCGGTGGCAGGCGGTGTGGGCTGGTGGGTTTGGCGGCAAGCCGTGGCGCTTTTGAGCGACGAGACACGCATCCGTGCGGTTGCCGACCGCTTGGCGGCGGCATGGAACACCGTGGCACAATGGGTCGAGCAACGGTTGGGATCCCTTTCCCCCTCAGTCGCCGAGGCGTTGCGCGGCATGACGGAAGACGTTGCCCCCATTGGAGAATGGCTGTTGACCGCGGCCGGCGGTGTGGTGCGCTTTGCCACGCGCAGTCTGCCCTCGATGGCGTTTTCCTTTCTGGTGTGGATGATTGCCACTGTGTTCATCACCGCCGATTACCGCCGCATCGTGAACGCCCTCACCCGTCATCTCCCACCGCGCGCGGCCGCCGTTGCCGCCGACCTGCGTGACCTGTGCGGCGGCACCGTGAAGCAGATGGCGCGCGCCTATCTCTGCTTGATGGGGGTTACGTTTTTGGAACTCTGTGTCGGGTTGTGGCTGTTGCGCGTGCAGGGAGCGGTGTGGATCGCGGCGTTGATCGCCTTGGTGGACATTCTCCCCGTGTTGGGGGTGGGCAGTGTGCTGTTGCCGTGGGCAGGTGTGGCGGCGCTGAACGGTGACGGGCGATTTGCCTTGTGCCTGCTCGCACTGTATCTGATCATTACCGCGATCCGCAACCTGTTGGAGCCGCGGCTGATCAGCCGCCGCGTGGGGTTGCCGCCCATTGTCACGTTGCTGTGCTTATATGTGGGTTGGACGTGGTTTGGGTTGGTCGGTTTGCTGTTTCTTCCCTTTGCCGTCACGGTAGGGGTAGGATTATATCGTCGCAAAACAAAACCGGGCGAAGGATAACTTCGCTCGGTTTGTGTTATTTTATGGGTTATGCAGGGAACTCCTGAATCTTGCCCACCGCCGGTTGCGGAATCGGGTGTTTTTCTTGATGCCCACGAACTCGGACCAAATGAAGGTCAAAACGTCGGCTTGGGGGTTGCTGAAACGGGGATCCAAACCATGGCGGCGATTTGGCACGGGAACAGGCGAAATCCGCATTGTCCGCACCTCTTGTTGCTATATCCACAGCATATAGCCGCTCATTGCGGATTTTGTGATTTTTTATCACAAAATATGGGAAAATCTATTGCGTTTCGTTTTGGTTTGTGATATAATATCACAAACGGTCGAGATGGGGTGGTTGCTTGCGCGTGTTTTACCGTGCGAGGGTGGTGTCAAGTCGCATCACCGTGGAAGGATGCGAATACGTCACCTACGGCATTGCAATTCACAGTGCACAAGGATATGCCGTGGTGCACGACATATCGACAGATCGCCGCGAGGTGGCGACGTTGTGCCGTCGCATTCGGCGCGGTCGGCTCGCCCCGTGTCATTTGCAAGCGGTGGCAGAGGATTTTGTGGACCGCTGAACCGCTGTCATACAGCAGCCAAGCAATCGGCGGTTGTCGCGTGCCATACGTATCCCCCGTTCTCGCTTTCAAGATACCATATCCGTACATAAAGTATAGGTCACTGTCGCTGTTGGTGGCAATGTCGAAGCTTTAACGTGTCCATCCACTATTTGATCACGGGCGAAGAGTTTTGAAAGCGGTGAAAGGAGATTTTGGGGGACGTGTCCCGTGTGATGGTGCACGATACCCCCTATACCTCCTCCAAAATGTATGCCGGTAATCTTTCCGACGGGCGACACTATCTGGTGGCGAACGTGGAAGAGTTTGACCGTTCACGCTTGGCGTTGTTCCTCACCGAGGGGGATTCGCCGCGCTTTTCGGAGCGGTTGACGTTGTTCGACCGAAACACCGCCCCCTACCGCGAGGCGGTGGCGTGTCACTACCCTGCGGCGGTGGAATGTGACGGAAGGTTGCAGATCATCGCCACGTTGAATTACACGTGGGAGCGCCGCGGCGCGGTGCTGTTTACCGTTTGCTCACATAAGTAAAACGCCGTATGTCAAACGACATACGGCGTTTTTGATGGGTGTATGCAAAAAGGACGATGCAACAACGCATCGTCCTTTGTTTGCCTTGAAAGGAAATCTTATTTGACTTCGACTTTCGCGCCGGCTTCTTCCAGCTTCGCCTTGATGGACTCGGCCTCTTCCTTGGAGATCGCTTCCTTGACATTCTTCGGAGCGCCGTCGACCAGTTCCTTCGCCTCTTTCAGGCCCAGACCGGTGATCTCGCGGACAACCTTGATAACGCCGATCTTCGCAGCGCCGGCATCCACCAGCACAACGTCGAACTCGGTCTTCTCTTCAGCAGCAGCAGCCGGGCCGGCAGCCACAGCAACAGCCACGGGAGCAGCAGCGGAAACGCCGAACTCTTCCTCAATAGCCTTCACCAATTCAGACAGCTCCAACACGCTCAGAGCCTTGATCTCTTCGATCATGTTCGTGATTTTCTCAGACATGGTATTACCCTCCGTTTTTTTGTAATGTTTTTGTTTGTAAGTACCGCTTATGCGGTGAGTGCAGACATCTTATTCTGCAGCCGCTTCTTCAGCAGCAGGGGCTTCTTCGGCAGCAGGCGCTTCTTCAGCAGCCGGAGCTTCCTCGGCAGAAGCCGGTTCGCCACCGTTCTTTTCGACGATCGCATTGAGCGCGACAGCCAGACCACGGATCGGGCCGTTCAAGACGCTAAGCAACATCGAGAGAAGGCCTTCCTTGCTCGGGAGCTTGGACAGTTCCTGAACACGAGCGGCGTCGATCACCTCGCCGTCAATAAAGCCGGCTTTGACTTCGAACGTATCGCTCTTTTCCGCGTACTCGCACAGGATCTTGGCGGCGGCGGTGTAATCGGTGCCCACCGGGAGGGCAGTGCTGCCTTCGAGCACGCTGTCCAGACCGTTCAGGCCGACATTGTCGGCCGCACGACGGAGCATGGTGTTCTTCACAACCGCGTAGTCCACACCGGCTTCACGCATCTTGCGACGCAGCGCGGTATCCTCTTCCACCGTGATACCCTTGTAGCTGACGATCACACCGGCGACGGCGTTCTGCAACTTTTCGGTCAGGGTGGCAACATACGCTTGCTTTTCTTGCAAAATCTTCTCACTTGCCATTTTCATTTCACCTCCCAGTAATGCGGATGGTGCTGTTTCATCCAAAAAGAAAGCCCTTTTGCGTTTCCACAAAAGGGCGTGATTACAGAATGATACTGTAATGCTCTGCCTCGGCAGGCGCCCCAACGGGACATTAGAAGCGAATGCTCACCTGCTGTCTGTGGAAGAACAGCGCGATGTCTTGCGACACCGTTGATATTTTACCAAACAGAGCGTGCTCTGTCAAGTACTTTTTTCGGAAGATCAGCCGCCCAAACGAGCCGGGTTGATCTTCACGCCGGGGCCCATGGTGGAGGCCACCGAGCAGGTGCGGATGTACTGACCTTTTGCCGCCGCCGGCTTCGCACGGACGATGGCGTTCAGCAGTGCATCAAAGTTCTCCTGCAATTTCTCCACGCCGAAGGACACTTTGCCGATCGGGCAGTGGATGATGTTGGTTTTGTCCAGACGGTACTCGATCTTACCGGCCTTCGCTTCGGTCACAGCCTTCGCGACGTCCGGGGTCACGGTGCCGGCCTTCGGGTTGGGCATCAAGCCACGGGGGCCGAGCACCTTACCGAGACGACCGACAAGACCCATCATGTCGGGGCTCGCGATGACCACGTCGAAATCCATCCAACCGCCGTTGATCTTGGCGATCATTTCTTCATCACCGATGTATTCCGCACCGGCTTCCTGCGCCGCCTGCACCTTGTCGCCCTTGGCGAACACGAGCACGCGCACCGACTTACCGGTGCCGTTCGGCAGCACGACCGCGCCACGGACCTGCTGACCGGCGTGACGGCCGTCAACGCCCAGCTTCACGTGCACTTCCACGGTCTCATCGAACTTCGCCTTGCCGGTCTTGATGACCAGATCCAACGCTTCGTTCACTTCATACTGGTTGCTACGATCGATCAGCTTTGCGCTGTCGACATATTTCTTACCATGTTTCATTCGGTTTCAATCCTCCCTGTTTGTTATCGCGCGGATATTACCCGCGATACGGTGGTAATCGGAACGTCAGAGGGTTTCCTCCCACCCGTTCGGGTTATCAGCAGAAATTATTCCTCGACCTCAATGCCCATACTGCGTGCCGTGCCGGCGACCATGCTCATTGCCGCTTCGATATCGGCCGCGTTCAGATCGGGCATCTTAGTGGTGGCGATCTGCTTTACCTGCTCCTTCGTGAGCTTGGCAACCTTCGTCTTGTTCGGAACACCCGACGCCTTGTCGATGCCGCAAGCCTTCTTGATGAGAACCGCAGCCGGGGGCGTCTTGGTGATGAACGTGAACGACTTATCCGCGTAGACGGTGATCACCACAGGGATGATCAAGCCAACGTCGTTCTTTGTACGCTCGTTGAATTCCTTCGTAAAGGCCATGATGTTCACGCCATGCTGACCGAGAGCCGGACCAACAGGGGGTGCCGGCGTAGCCTTACCCGCCGGGATCTGCAATTTGATGTAACCGGTAATCTTTTGAGCCATTTTACATTGCACCTCCAAAAATCGTGGTAACTGGCGGCACCGCCCACCGGGCAGCACCTCCCACAGCCGGAATCGCGTCCGGCGCAGAGTAAAAGCGGATGTTCCGCTTATACACGAATGTGTTGCGACGGAAGATTACTCCATCTTCGTCGCCTGGTTGAGTTCGAGTTCCACCGATGTTTCACGTCCGAACATCGAAATGGTGACCTGAACTTTCTTCTTGTCACGGTCGATCGCATCCACCGTACCGGAGAAATTCTCCAGCGGACCTTCCACGATGCGCACCGTGTCGCCGACTTGATAGTCGATCTCAACTTCGTACCGTTCGATACCCAGCGTCGCCAACTCTTGTTCGGTGAGCGGAATGGGCTTACCGTTCGGGCCGACAAAGCCCGTGCAACCGCGGGTGTTGCGCACCACGTACCAGGATTCGTCGGTCATAACCATCTTCACCAGCACATACCCGGGGAACAACTTGCGTTCCACCTCACGGGTCTTGCCGTCTTTGGTTTCGCTGACGATTTCGGTCGGTACACGGATCTCGTGAATCCAATCCTGCAGTTTGCGGTTCTCGACGATCGTTTCGAGATTGGTTGCCACCTTGTTTTCGTAACCGGAAAAGGTGTGCACCACATACCATTTTGCCTGTTCTGCCATGGGGTACCTTCCTTCCGCTTATACGCTTACTTCTTCAGCTTCAAAAACAAGTCCACCAAAGCGGACAAACCGATGTCCACCAGGATAATGAACACCGCCACCAACGCACACATAATGAGCGTGATGCCCGTATTCTTTACCACCGTCTTGAAGGACGGCCAGGTGATCTTCTTGTACTCGCCCTTCGCATCGCGCCAGAATTTGATGGCTCCGGCGCCGATTTTCTCCTGTTCACCGGTACGGCGCACCTTGGCGCGACCGATAAAGAACACAATCAAACCGACGATGACCAGCAACACGCCCACGGCGAACACCACTTTACGGGTGGTGAGGTAGTTCGGGTTCACAAGATGGGCGAAATACGTCCAACCAAAGAACTCCAACTTGTCCGCGATGCCCTGTGCCGAGACGAGAAGAGACATGATCGCGGCGACTGCGCCGACGAACCACATAACAAATCCCCAAAAAATCATGGTTTGTTTCCTCCTGTCGTCGCTGTATTACTTCGTTTCGCGATGCACCGTGTGCTTGCGGCAGAAACGGCAATACTTGTTCATCTCCAAGCGGTCGGGGTCGTTCTTCTTGTTCTTCATGGTGTTGTAGTTGCTCTGCTTGCATTCGGTGCAAGCCAAAGTGATCTTCACTCGCATTACGGCATCTCCATTCTTAATAGATTTTTTAGCCTCCCTCGAACAAGGGGGTTGCACCCGCAAAATGGGCACAAAAAATAAACCCCCATTTGAGGTAAGGCTTAGTATATC
The DNA here is from genome assembly GCA_045591605.1 of Acutalibacteraceae bacterium. Taxonomy (GTDB): domain Bacteria; phylum Bacillota; class Clostridia; order Oscillospirales; family Acutalibacteraceae; genus SIG588. Next base: position 16,227 of record JAZNTC010000040.1, read on the forward strand.
ATAGAAAATTCTGTTCGTCAAGTGTTTTTTTACATTTTTTTGCGGCTTTTGCAAAAGCACTTGCGCATGGGGGAAAACTGTGCTATACTATGCACTTGATAAAATATTCCTATTATATACGGAAGGAGGGGACGCTGTGGACGTGAAAATCCGCATCGTGGGCACACAGGTGTTCGACGGACAAACGGATACCGTGACACAAAACGTTGTCGGCACGCTGGCATGGCAAGGCGATGCCGCGTGCCTGTGCTACACCGAGCAGGACGACGACGGGGCCACCACCGCCGTGACCGTCACGGCAACGGCAGACAGCGTTACGGTGGACCGACGAGGTGCGTTTTCCTCGCGATTGCAGATGCGCCCCGGCGCGCAGTGTCGAAGCGACTACGGCACTCCCTACGGCACGTTTGAGGTGACCACCCTCACCCACACCTTCCGACGACGAGTGGATGAACAAGGCGGCGAGCTCTTTCTCACCTATACCCTCACGCTCGGCGGACAAGCCATGGAAAACACGTTGCACATCACGATAGAAAGGACCCATCTCTCATGAAAACCATTACTGCACATTTGACCGATACCGTTGCCGCCGCATTTGCAAAGGCCGGGTATGATCCGTCGCTCGGCACCGTGACGGTGTCCGACCGCGCCGACCTGTGCCAATTCCAGTGTAACGGCGCGCTCGCCGGTGCGAAACTGCATCACAAAGCCCCTCGTGCCATTGCAGAGGACGTGGCAGCGCTGTTGCGCGAGGACACACAGTTCCGTCAGGTGGACATTGCCGGTCCCGGCTTTATCAACCTGTCGCTGACCGACGAAGCCTTGCTCCGGGCGGTGACCGCCCTTGCGGCGGACGAGCACTTGGGCGTGCCGCAGGCCGAAACCCCTGAAACGGTGGTGATCGACTACGGCGGACCGAACGTGGCGAAACCGCTTCACATCGGTCACCTGCGTTCCGACATCATCGGCGAAGCACTCAAACGTCTGCCCCGTGTGTGCGGTCACACCGCCATCGGCGACGGGCATCTGGG